>JAMWCA010000014.1 GCA_023819545.1 Candidatus Omnitrophota bacterium | reverse complement strand
AGGTGAACCAATTGGAGATGTAAAGATTTATTATTCAGAAAAACTAAAAGGAGTTGAAGTATTCCCAGAAGAAGTTCCAAATATTATTGATGAAATACCACTTATTGCTGTTTTAGGAAGTATATCTAAAGGTATAACTATTGTCACTGGCGCAAAAGAATTAAGAGTTAAAGAATCAGATAGAATTAAATCAATAACAACTGAATTAAAGAAACTGTCTGCTGATATAGAAGAGAGAGAAGATGGATTTATAGTTAGAGGAGTTAAAAAATTAAAAGCAGCAAAAGTTAACTCTTGGCAAGACCATAGAATAGCAATGTCTCTTGTAATTGCTTCATTCGTTGCTGAAGGTAAAACTGTAATTGAAAATGCAGAGTGTGTAGAAATTTCATTTCCAGAATTTTTTGATAAATATAGACAACTTGGAATAAATTTTATTTTTGTATAAACTGGAGGTAAGAAATGGATGAAATCTATTTTTTTGCTCCTACAAAAATTTATTTTAGAAGAAATGGAATTGAAAACTATTTACCACTTGTAAAAAATTATGGAAAAAAAGTTCTAATTGTTTCTGGAAAAAATTTTATATATAAATCTGGACTTTTTGAAAAAATAAAAAATATTTTTGAAAAGGAAAAGATTGATTTTTCAATATTTTCAAATGTAAAGCCAGAACCTGATGTAGAAAATGTGGAAGAAGGGACTGAGTTCTGTGAAAAAGAAAACTGTGATTTAATCGTCGCAATAGGTGGAGGAAGTGCTCTTGATGTTGGAAAGTGTATTGCTTTAAGAGTGAAAAATCAGGGAAATTTGAGAGATTATTTTGGTGAAGCAAATTTAAAAAACCAACCATTACCAATTATTGCTGTGCCAACAACTTGTGGAACAGGGAGTGAAGTTACAAGATATGCTGTTATAATAGATGAAAAAGAAAAAACAAAAAAAACAGTTGCAAGTGAAAAAATAATTCCGGTTTTAGCAATTCTTGATCCTGATGTTCTTGATTTTTTACCACCAAAATTAATTGGAGCAACAGGAATGGATGCTTTTAGCCATTCAGTAGAAAGTTATCTTGCAACAACAAGTGATTATATGTCTAAACTATTTGCAATTGAGTCATTAAAATTGCTTTATGAAAACCTAAAAAGAGCAGTTGAAGGTGACAAACAAGCAAAAGAAAAAATATTTCTTGCTTCAACTTTTGCTGGATATGCTATAAATAGAACTGGAACAATTATAGTTCATGGTATTGGGTATTCATTAACTATAAAATATGGTATTCATCATGGAACAGCAAATGCTTTATTTCTGCCTTATATACTTGAATTTATGAAAGAAAATAAATATGAAAAAGAGATAGAAGAGTTGGAAAATATTATTTGCAGAACTTCAGAACTTAAGAACTTCATAATTAAACTTGGTTTACCGATAAAATTAAGAGAAATAGGTGCTAAACAACAAGATATTGAAGAACTTGTAGAATTATCAATCAAAGGATGTGAAAGAGCAATGAAAAGAATGAAATTTAATTTAACAAAACAAGATTTTTACAGAATTATAAATCATGCTTATTAATTTATAAGTATGGCTCTAAATATTTAATCCCTTTCTTTATATCTTCTATTTGTTTTTCTCCTGATATCTCTCTTTCAATTATTATTGGACCAGAAAAACCCTTATTTTTAAGTCGTCTTAATAAAACAGGGAAATTTACCATTCCTTCACCTATAGGAACTTCTTTCCCAAGATATTCATCTCTATTTGGCCAAAGACCATCTTTACCATGCATACTTCTAACATATTCTCCAAATATTTCAACTGCATCAAGAGGGTTTGCTTTTCCATATAATATTAAATTTGCAGGGTCAAGATTTATCCCAACATTATCCATACCTATCTCAATAATTGTTCTTTTTAATGTTGATGGTAATTCCTGTCCTGTCTCAAATAAAAAATTTTGTTCATTTTCTTTACATTTCTCAATAACTTTTTTCATAACAGGTAAAAATGATTTATAAATTGGATTTTGTTCATCATCGGGAATAAAACCAACATGACATACAATATTTTTAACTCCAATTTCTTTAACAAAGTCAGAAAATTTATAAGACAATTTTAACCTTTCCTCTCTATATTTTTCAGCAACAAATCCCATTGTAGAGGGTCCATCTTTATTATTAAAAATCTGTCCTTTAAAAAGCATAAAAACAGCAAAAATTTCAATACCATAATTTTCACTTTGTTTTTTTATAAAATAAGGGTCAAAACTATCAATTTCTTCTGCGAGAAAACCAATCTGACATATTGATAAATCCAACATTTTAATTTTTTCAAAACTTTTTTCTATATCTCTTGAACCAACTATCAACCCTAATCTCAATTTTTTCATTTTGACTCCTTTTTAATCAATTTTTATGTTAATATGAAATCAAAAAATTGTAAAATTATGTTAAAAAGTGATATAATTAACAGGGTTTCTAAAATTTAAACTGGAGGTATAATGAAAGATATAAAAATAGGGATAATTGGTTTTGATACCTCACATGTAGTTGCCTTTACAAAGCTTTTAAATGACAAAAATGACCCATTCCATGTAGAAGGAGGAAGAATTGTAGCAGGATATCCTTCATTCAGTCCAGATCTATATGCAAGTTATTCAAGAGTAGAGAGTTTTAAAAAAGAACTTATTGAAAAATATAATATTGAAATTGTAAATTCTATAGAAGAATTAATAAAAAAGGTTGATGCAATTCTCCTTGAAAGTGTTGATGGAAGAAGACATTTAAAAGAGGTAGAACCAGTCATAAAAGCAAATAAACCCGTTTTTATAGATAAACCATTAGCCGCAAATTATTATGATGCATTGAAAATATATATGATGGCAGAAGAATTCCAGTGCCCTGTTTTTTCCTGTTCTTCATTAAGATTTGATTTTAACATTTCAAAAATTAAGGAAGACCCAGAACTTGGAGAAGTTTATGGATGCGATGCTTTTTCCCCTTGCCCCATTGAACCAACAAATCCCGGACTTTTCTGGTATGGAATACACGGAGTTGAAATTCTTTATACTTTTATGGGAAAAGGATGTGAAAAGGTGTATTGCGAGGCAACAGAAGATTTTCATTTTGTAGTTGGTCTGTGGAAAAATAAAATTGGAACGATTAGAGGAATAAGAAAAGGAGTACAAAACTATGGAGTTACTGTATTTGGAGAAAAAAAAGTTTATCAAACAACTTATTCAACAGAAGTTCCACTTTATTCTCAACTTTTAAAAAAAATAATTGAATTTTTTAAAACAGGAAAAACGCCTATTGATCCTGAAGAAACGCTTGAAATTATGAAATTTATTGAATGTGCTTTGATAAGTGAAAGAGAAAAAAGAGTTGTTAAACTTGAGGAATTAAAATGAAAGTAGGTTTTGGAAAGGTCTGTATAACTCCTCCTGTTGGATTTTCGCTTGTTGGTTATTTCTTTGATAGAAGAGCAGAAGGAATTTTAGACCCACTATATGCAGTTTCTTTTATTATTGATGATGGGGAAAATACATTTGCTATAGTTTCATGTGATGTAATATGGATTGACCAAGAAATTGTTAAGAAAGTAAAAGAAATTGTATCAAAAGAAATAAAAATTAAAGCAGAAAATATTTTAATTCATGCAACTCATACACATACAGGACCTTTAACAACAAAACCAGATAATTCAATATATACAAAGAATTTTTATGTAGATAGTTCTTATTTAAAAATTTTACCTTTATACATCGCAGGAAGTATAAAAATTGCATATAAAAATTTAAAAGAGGTTGAAATAGGAATAGGCAAAACTAAAGTAGAGGGAATTGCTTTTAATAGAAGATATTTAATGAAAGATGGTAGGGTTATCACAAATCCATTCACTCAGAAAGAAAATATTGTAAAAAGTATAGGAGAGGTTGATGATATCTTATATGCGGTTGTTTTCAAAGAAAATAAAAAATATATAGGATTTATAATAAATTTTGCATTACATCCTGATACAATAGGAGGAAATTTTATATCTGCTGATTGGCCTGGTGCTTTAAGAAAAAAAATTGAAGATAAGTTTGAATCTGATGCTTTAATCCTTAATGGTCCAAGTGGAGATATAAATCATATAGATCCATCAAATGATAGAACAAGAACAAATATTTTTAAAGAAGTAATTGCAGAGAAACTTTTTGAAGGGATAAAAAAAATAACAGAAAATATTGAATTTAAAAAATATGATACTATAAAACCATTCTTTAAAAATTTTACTCTTAACCATTATCCTTATACAGAAAAAGATATTAAAAAGGCAAAAAAAATTTTATCCTCAAAAATTCCAAAGGATACTTTAAAATATTTAATATCCCTTTCAATTCTCAATATGGAAAAAAAGAAAGAAAAAAAATGGAAATTATATTTAAATGGCTTTTCAATAGAGGGAAAATTATGTATATTAGGATTACCGGGAGAAATTTTCGCAGAAATTGGGAGAAAAATAAGAGAAATTTTACCTTTTGAAAATACAATTATTGCACAAAATTCAAATTTTCATTTAGGTTATATTCCAACAAAGTCAGCATTCTTACAACATAAAAAAAATTTAGAAATCAATCCAGATTTTGATAATGTTCGCATTTCTGAAGCAATAGGAATAAATTCAAGTTATGAGACCTTACCTCTTGCCTGTAAAGTAGGTAAAGATTCTGAAGAGATAATTTTAAAATTAGTAAAAAGTATAAAATAACTTTAAGTCAATAACTCTTTCTTAATTACATTCTGGAATTAGTGGACCTGTAAGTTCTTTTAAAAAGAATAATTTTCCAGGTAAAGTTGGCATATAACTACTTGGAACCCAAATATCAGGACCATATCTTAAAGTAACCCATAAACTCATTCCCTGCCACATCATGCCTCTCCCAAGTGTTCCATCAGCACCACCTATAATTTTATCTGCTTTTAAGAATATACCAGGACCAATTGTATTTGCAAAACATGGAACTAAAGTTGCTCTGCTTTTAAAACTTGTTATTGCATTCTGTTCTATTGTTAATGGATGTAATTTTGCTCCAAGCCGATATTGTTGTTTTTTCCATTCTTCTTCTGATTTGAATTCTTCTGCAAAATGTGGTTCCCAAAAAGCAATATGGAAAACCCTACCTATCCCAAATATTACAACAAGTTTTGCACCTTTTTCTCTTAATTCATTTATTTTTTCTGGATATTTAGGTAATAATTTTTTTGTTGCAAAAAATCTTTGATTTTTAGGAACTGTTAATTTCCCAAGAGGTCCATAAAATGCATTTTCCATTGCATTCTGAAAAGCACCTGGATTATCCGGTGATAATGTATTTCCATCTTTATCACTCCATTCATCCATATTAAATCCCCATACATGCTTACAATCAATATTCCACTCTTTTAAAAAATAAACAGTCCATTTATACATCCCCATTGGCCCAACTGGCAAAATTAAAATTAAATTCCTTCCTTCTTCTTTTGCAGAACATATTTCATATGCAATCTCATGCCCCATTTTAATATTAAATTCTTCAAGCGTATCACAAGGAATTGGAAAGAAATCTTTGTTCCACCAAGGTTGTCTTTTTGTAATTTCTTCTGGTGGATACGAACAACATCTATCTATTTTTTTTAAATCCCAACCCTTAGGGAAAAAATCTTCAAGGAGAGAACCTTTAATTGTATCTATTAAATTCATAAATACCTCCTTTTTTTGACATCAAATAAACTTTTTTTTACAATATTAGCATATAGAAAAATCAAAAGCAAATAAAAAGGAGGGGGTATGGAAAAATTAGCTATAGAAGGTGGAAAGCCAGTAAATACTGAACCATTTCCAACCTGGCCATCTTTTTCAGAAAAAACAATTCAGATGGTTTCAGAACCACTTAAAACAGGAAAAGTTAATTACTGGACAGGAGAGATAGGAGTAAAATTTGAAAAAGAATGGGCAAAATATAATGGTGCAAAGTATTGTATAACTACAACTAATGGAACAAGTGCTTTACACACAGCAGTTAGTGCACTTGGAATTGGCCCTGGAGATGAAGTTATATGTCCTTCTTATTCTTTTATTGCCTCTTCTTTCTGTATTTTACAAGCAGGTGCTTTACCTATCTTTGCAGATACAGATGAAAGCCATACAATTGACCCAAATGATATAGAAGACAAAATTACTGAAAGAACAAAAGCAATTTTAGTTGTTCATCTTTATGGAGTTATATGTAATATGGCTCCAATTATTGAAATTGCCAGAAAATATAATTTATATGTAATAGAAGATTGCGCACAAGCACATGGTGGAGAATATAAAGGTAAAAAAGTTGGAACTATTGGAGATGTAGGATGTTTCAGTTTTTGTCAGAGTAAACACTTTACAACAGGAGGAGAGGGTGGAGCAGTGATAACTAATAATGAGGACTTATACTGGGAGTGTATGTCTTTTAGAGACCATGGATATGATGTTAAAGAAAGATTGAGATTACTTGAAATGGAAAAAAAATTAATGTATATACACAGAAGAGTTGGGTTTAATTATAGAATGACTGAAATACAATCTTTAATAGGACTTTGTGAACTTGAAAGATTTGACACTTGGAATCTACCAAATAGAAGAAGAAATGGAAGATTTTTAATTGATGCACTTAAAGACCATCCACTTGTTTTACATCCACCACTTGATACTGAAGAGAGAAAAAATGCATTTTGGTGGGCTCCTTTTGTTATTGATACAGATAGGTTAAAAGTTCCTATGAAACAGTTTTTAGCAGCAATTGAAGCAGAAGGAGTCCCTGTTTATGGAGTTTTGTGGCCTGAAATGTATAAAGAAAAAGCATATACAGAAAGAGTTGGTTTTGGAAGATTAAATTATCCTTTTAACGACCCAAATGCAAGGAAAATTGACTATACAAAAGTTGAATGTAAAAAAGCAAAATGGTTATCAGATAGAACTTTAAGTTTCTTCTGCCATCCTGTATATGAAATAAAACATATGGAAAAGTGTGTTGATGCATTTAATAAAGTAGCAAAAGCGTATATGAGATAGATAAGGAGTTAAAATGGAAAAGAAAGTAAAATTCGGAGTTATCGGTGCAGGAGGGATAGCAACAAGAAGAACAATTCCAGGGATGCTACAGGCAAAAAATCTTGAAGTTGTTGCAGTAATGGATGTTGTAAATGCAAAAGAAATTGCTCAAAAATTTAATATTCCAAAATATTATGAAAAAGAAATAGATTTAGTTAGGGACTCTGAAATTGATGCTGTCTATATAGCAACTCCTGTATATCTTCATTTAAAACATATAAAAATGGCTGCAGAAAATGGGAAACATATACTTTGTGAAAAACCTTTATGTAAAAATTTGAAGGAAGGTGAAGAAGCAGTAAAAGTGTGCAAAAGAAATGGTGTTTTTCTTCAGGAAGGTTATATGATGAAATTTCATGGAGCACATAAAAAAATAAGAGAATTAATTGAAAAAGGAGTCCTTGGAAAAATCGTCTATATAAGAGCTCAACTTTCCTGTTGGTATCCACCAATTAAAGATGCTTGGAGACAAATTCCAAGTAAAGGTGGAGGAGGTAGTTTAATAGATATGGCAACTCATTTATACGACCTGATTGAATATTTTACAAACGATAAAATCAAATATATTTCAGCAATTATAAATACACAAGTTCATAAATATAAAGTAGAAGATTCTTCAACAACATTAATTGAACTTTCAAAAGGGACTCATGCAACTATTGATTGTTTCTTCTGTATTCCTGATCAAGCGAGTAAAACAAGATTGGAAATATATGGAAGTAAGGGTGCAATTTTAACAGAGGGCACAATAGGGCAAAGTGTTGGAGGAAAAATGGAAGGTATTTTTGGTCTTGGTGAAACTGGATATGATGCGGCACAAAGTAAAGATGTTATTAGAGAATTTAAAGAAATTGAATTTGAAAAAATAAATCCATACACAGGTGAAACAGAGTATTTTGCAGATTGTATTTTAAAAGGAAAAGAGCCAGAAATAAACAACTGGAAAAATGCATTACATATTCTCAAAGTGACTGAAAAAGCATATGAGTCATATAAAAAGAAAAAAATTCTAAAAGTGTAAAAAAAATCACTTCAAATTGACTTAAAAACAAATTTTTATTTCAAAGTTTTAATAAGAAAGTCAAAAATAATCTCTTTTTAAGAATTTAAGAAAGATAGGTAGCAGTTAAATATTCTTGAAAAAGTAGCAGATATAAGTATAATATGAATTTTATGATAAAGTTTTACAAAAAGTTGTTATAGAAAAAAGGAGTGTATTATGGAGAAAATAAGATGGCAAAAGATGATTGATGATACGAAAAAATTTTTTACTGCACCTACTGAACTTTATAGTAATTTTGAAAAAGAAGGCGGCTATTTAGAACCAATTTTTTATTTTACTCTTATGACAATTATTGGAGAATTAATCTTAATTTTATTTTTTACTATCTTACATCCTAAATATTTAGCCATAAATATGATATTATGTATTCTCTTTATTCCAATCTCATTAGTAGGTTTTTTCATATCAACAATCATCCTACACATTATTTGGACCATGCTTGGTTCGCAAGAAAGTTTTGAAACTTCTTTAAGATGCAATGCTTCCCTTTCTCCTCTTTTTCCTGTAGGGATTTTAGCATCTCTTATTCCCTTTTTTGGTAAATGGATAGGAATGTTCATTTATCTTTTCATTGTTTGGTTTTACCTTGTTCTTGCAAGTAATCTTGTTCATAAAATTGAAACAGATATAGCAAAAAAGGTTTTTTTGATAATTTTTATAATTATTGCTTTTATACGAATGACATACATTGTTAAATGGGAAATAAAAAAAAGAAATCAGAGAAAGAAAATAAAAGAAATGGTAGAAGAGTATGAGAAAAGAATGAAAAAGTATGAAGAAGATATGATGAAAATGTACGAACAACAAAAAAAGATCTATGAAGAAAGTCAAAAAAACTCACAATAAAAACTTTTCAGACCATTTTTCTTTATATCCCATAAATTTGACTTTTAGAATTTAAGATTATATAATCATTAATTCATAACTCAAAAAAAGGAGGAGTAAATGGCAAAACAGAGTAAAAAGAAAAAGTATATCTATTTCTTTGGGGAGGGTAAAGCAGAAGGGAAAGGTGACATGAAAGATTTACTTGGTGGTAAAGGAGCAGGTCTTGCCGAAATGACAAATGCAGGAATTCCTGTCCCTCCAGGTTTTACAATTACAACAGAAATGTGCAGATATTATTATAAGAATAATGAAAAATTACCAGATGATTTTGATCAAGAATTAAACAAATACTTAAAGAAACTTGAAAAAGTAACAGGTAAAAAATTTGGAGACCCTAAAAATCCACTTTTAGTTTCAGTTCGTTCTGGAGCAAAATTTTCAATGCCGGGTATGATGGATACAATTTTGAACCTTGGTTTAAATGACGAGGCAGTTAAAGGTCTTGCTGAAAGCACTAATAATGAAAGATTTGCCTACGATGCATATAGAAGATTTATTCAGATGTTTGGAAATGTTGTTATGGGAATAGAGAAAAATGAATTTGAAAAAGTCATTGAAGAAAAAAAGAAAGAAAAAGGTATTAATTATGATTCAGAACTTACAGCAGAAGATTTAAAAGAGATTGTTGAAAAATTCAAAAAAATCTATAAAGAAAAAACTGGAAATGATTTCCCACAAGTTCCAATGCAACAGTTAAAGATGGCTATAAATGCTGTATTTAAATCATGGAATAATCCAAGAGCAATAACATACAGAAAACTAAATAAAATACCTGATGACCTTGGAACTGCAGTAAATATCTGTACAATGGTTTTTGGAAATATGGGGAATGATTCAGGGACTGGTGTTGGTTTTACAAGAAATCCATCAACAGGAGAGAAAGAGTTTTATGGAGAATATTTAACAAATGCACAAGGAGAGGATGTAGTTGCAGGAATTAGAACTCCTAAACCAATTAGTGAACTTGAAAAGGAAATGCCAGAAGTATATAAACAACTAAGAGAAATTACAGATAAGTTAGAAAAACATTATAGAGATGTTCAGGACTTTGAATTTACAATTGAAAGAGGGAAATTATATATGCTTCAGACAAGAACAGGAAAAAGAACTCCTCTTGCAGCTGTAAAAATTGCCGTTGATATGGTAAAAGAAGGTTTGATTACAAAAGAAGAAGCAATTATGAGAGTTGAACCATCTCAAATTGATCAATTATTACATCCTATAATAGATCCAAAAGTAAAGGTAGAACCAGTTGCGAAAGGACTTCCAGCTTCCCCAGGAGCAGCAAGTGGAAAGATTGTCTTTACAGCAGATAAGGCAGAACAACTTGGAAAAACAGAATCAGTAATACTTGTAAGAGAAGAAACAAGTCCAGACGATATTCATGGAATGGCAACTGCAAAGGGAATTTTAACAAGTAGAGGAGGGATGACATCACATGCTGCAGTAGTCGCAAGAGGAATGGGAAAACCCTGTGTTGTTGGATGTGGAGCAATTTCAATAGATGAAGAAAAGGGGATTATGAAAATTAAAGATATTGAATTAAAAGAAGGCGAATGGATTACAATAGATGGCGGAACTGGAAATGTTATGATAGGAAAAGTTCCTACTATAGAAGCAGGAGTAACAGGTGATTTTAAAACATTAATAGAATGGGCAGATGAAATAAGGAAAATTGGAATAAGAGCTAATGCAGATATACCAAGAGATGCAAAAAAAGCAAGAGAATTTGGTGCAGAAGGAATAGGACTTTGTAGAACTGAACATATGTTTTTTGCTCCAGAGAGATTACCAATTGTTGTTGAAATGATTATGGCAGAAACAGAAGAAGAAAGAAGGAAAGCGCTTGATAAACTACTTCCTTTCCAGAAAGAGGACTTTAAAGGTCTATTCAAAGAAATGAAAGGTTATCCTGTAATAATAAGAACTCTTGACCCACCTTTACATGAATTTTTACCAAAGAGAGAAGAACTTATGGTTGAAATCGCTTTAATGAGAGAAAGAAAAGAACCAGAAGAAAAAATAAAAGAAAAAGAAAAAATCCTTAAAAGAGTTGAACAACTTCACGAATTTAATCCTATGCTTGGTCATAGAGGTTGTAGATTAGGTATAACATATCCTGAAATAACAGAAATGCAAGCAAGAGCAATAATTGAAGCAGCATGTGAACTTGCAAAAGAAGGAGAAACAGTTATCCCTGAAATTATGATACCTCTTGTAGGAAATGTTGAAGAATTTAAGCATCAAAAAGAAATAGTTGTTAAAGTTGCTGAAGAAGTAATGGAAAAATATGGCATTAGAATAAAATATATGGTTGGAACAATGATAGAGGTGCCACGTGCTGCTTTAACTGCTGACCAAATTGCAAAAGAGGCAGATTTCTTCTCATTTGGAACCAATGACCTTACACAGATGACACTTGGTTTTAGTAGAGATGACGCTGGTAAATTTTTATTCTATTATCTTGAAAATAAAATTTTAAAAGATGACCCATTTATGACACTTGACCAAGAAGGTGTTGGACAGCTTATTGAAATGGGAATTGAAAAAGGAAAGAAAGTAAATCCAAACCTTGAAGTTGGGATATGCGGAGAACATGGAGGAGACCCTGAAAGTGTAAAGTTCTGTCATAGAGTTGGAATGAACTATGTTTCCTGTTCTCCTTATAGAATTCCTGTTGCTAAACTTGCAGCAGCTCAAGCAGCAGTTGAAGAAAAACTTAAGATTGAATATACAAGTAAATAAGAAGTTATTAAGTTAAGAAGTTATTAAGTTAATAACTTATGAATTGCTTAAATTTTTTAGATTTTATAAAGAGTGAATTTGGACAGTTAGGACAGGAAGAAGGTTTTAGATATAAGTATTTTGATGATGAAATAAAAGGAATAGTTGTATGCTGGATGGTCTCAAAAAAGGTTTTGAATTTTACAGTTAAAAATAAGTTTAATCTATTAATTGCCCATGAAGATTTATATTTCCCACCAGAATATGCCGGTGGTGATAAAACTGGTGTTGTAAGTGATTTTAGGAAAGAACTTCTTGAAAGAAATAGAATTAATTTTTTAAGATTGCATTATACAATTGATAAGAATTTTATTTTTGATGTTTTTGACAAACTGTCTGGAGGAAAGGTTTTAATTAAAGAAAATTTTTACAGAGTTTATGAATTTGAAAATAATAAATTGGAAGACCTGGCAAAAGAATTAAAGAAAAAGTATAAAGTTGAATTTATGAGAATTACAGAATCAAACAAAAGAGTTAAAAGGGCAGGGTGCCTTGTTGGAGGATTAGGATTAAGTATAAACTCAAAATTTATTGATAAAATCCTTACTTATAATGTTGATACTGTTATTGCTGGTGAAGTTGATGAGTATACTATAAGAGCACTTTCTGATTTAAAAATTGGGATTATAGAACTTGGACATGAAATAAGTGAAAGACCAGGTCTTATAAAGTTTACAGAATATTTAAAGAAAAAACTACCAGAAATACCTGTAAAATACTTATAAAAAATACATATCCTATAAAAATTCTAAAATAAAGGAGAAATATCATGGTTAAATTTTCTGTCTGTATTGAAATGTTTTGGAAAGGCATTCCTGAACAAGAAAAGATAGTAAAAGTAAAAAATCTTGGATTTTCTGCTTTTGAATTCTGGGGATGGAAAAATAAAGATATTGACAAAATTAAAAAAGTGAAAGAAGAAACCGGTCTTGTTCTATCTACTTTCTGTTTTGAGTCAAATGGAGTTTTAACAACAGATGAAGTAAAAATTGAAAACCTAATAGAGGGAGCAAAAGAAACTGCCAAAATCGCAAAATTCCTTGATTGCCAAAAATTAATTTTAACAACAGGAAATCTTGTTTATGGAGAGTCATATGAAATTACAAGAAGAAGAATTATAAAAAGATTAAAAGAAATAGTAAAAATTGCAGAAGATGAGAACTTAATACTTCTACTTGAACCACTCAATCCAATAGTAAACCATAAAGGTTATTTTCTTGCAAAAACAATAGAAGGTATTGATATTTTGGAAGAAGTAAATTCAAAAAATTTAAAAATTTTATATGACATATATCATCAACAAATAACAGAGGGTAATATTATTTCAACGATAGAAAGATTTATTCATTATATTGGCCATTTTCATTGTGCTGGAGTACCTGGAAGGCATGAACTTATCGGAGGAGAACTTGATTACAAAGCAATATTTAAAAAAATTGAAAAAACTGGTTATAATGGTTTTATAGGGCTGGAATTCTCTCCAACAAAGGTAGATGATGAAGCATTAAAAGAAGTTTTAAATTTGGTATGATTTTATTCTTTTGTTCAACCCCTCTTTTTATTTTTAAGAGTAGATTAAAAAAATTTTTTGTTTTTAAAATTTATGATAAAATGTTTTTTAGAGGTATTTAATAATAAACTTTAAATAATTATATTTAAATTTATGATTATCATAAACTTAAAAGGAGGGAAATATGAAAAGAAGAGAATTTTTGAAAAGTAGTTTTGCTTTTTTAGCAGGTATAAGTTTGTCTAATATTTTTACAAAAAAAAGAGAAATTTCCTTTGCTGAAGAAAAAGAAAGTGAAATTTATGTAGGGAAAGGTTCAAATTATGAAGAAGTTACAATGAAAGTTATTGAGAAAATGGGAGGGATAGGAAAGTTTGTTAAAAAGGGACAGAAAGTTGTTATAAAACCAAATATTGCATGGAATAGAACTCCAGAACAAGGTGCAAATACTCATCCTGAAGTTGTCAGTGCTCTTGTAAAACTATGTAAAAAAGTTGGAGCAAAAGTTATAGTAACTGAAAATCCTGTTAATCCTTGGAATGTTTCATTTGTAACAAGTGGGATAAAAGAAAGTGTTGAAAAAGCAGGGGGAATGATAAAACCACCAACTGAATGGGTAAATGTAAATATAAATGGTGATGTTTTAAAAGATGCAGAAGTTTTAAAAGATGTTGTTGAATGTGATGTTTTAATAGATGTTCCTGTTGTAAAAGTTCATGGTGGAGGAGTTGTTACAATTGCGATGAAAAATTTTATGGGTATTGTAAAAGATAGAGGATATTTCCATAAAACAAATTTACACAGATGTATAGCAGAAATTACAAAATATATATTACCAAAAACAAAATTAATCATTCTTGATGCAACAAGAATTATGTTAACAAAAGGACCTCAGGGACCTGGTGAATTGAAACAACTTGATATGGTAATAGGTGGAACTGATATAGTTGCTCTTGACGCCTATGGGACAACTTTACTTGAGAAATCTCCAGAAAATGTTCCTCATATAGTTTATGGTGCAGAAATGGGACTTGGTATAATCAACTTGAACAAAGTTAAAATAAGAAATGTATAAAAAACTAATAAGATTATTCGTTCAAGGTATTTTTATTTTCCTTTTCTTTTATTTTTTTAGAAAGACAACTTTTCCTTTACCAGAAAAATTACCTTTAAACATCTTTTTCCGTCTTGATTTATTATTTGCTATTTTTACAACAATATCTACCTTACATTTTTCTTATCTATTCCTTCCATCTATAGGGATTTTTTTTATGCTTCTTTTATTAGGAAACTTTTTCTGCTTTTGGTTGTGTCCTTTAGGTGGAATAATTGATTATACAAATATGATTTTAATGAGAAAAAAATTGAAAATAAATTTTAAAGTTCCAAATATGATTAGATTAATAAGAGTTTTTATTTTTTACTTGATTATTTTGACATCAATTCTCTCTGTTTTTTGTTTGGTCCCTTTCATTCTTTGGGTTTTTAATCCTTATGTAATTTTAACAAAAGCATTTTTAATAAGAAAATTTCTATTGTTTTTCATTTTAATATTATTTTTAAGTTTTTTAATCCCGAGATTTTGGTGTTTCAATATTTGTCCACTTGGATACTTAAATTATTTGATTGGAGTAAAATTAAGAAATAAAATGAAAAAACTAAGAAAAAAATGAAAAGAAGAGATTTTCTGAAATTTTTTGCTGGAGTAGGGGGTTCATTTCTATTATTAGGACAGAGGTTTAAAGTAATAAAAAATTCCACTTTGATTAGACCTCCAGGAGCAATAGAAGAAGATGTTTTTATATATAAATGTATTAGATGTGGAGAATGTTTAAAAGTTTGTCCTGCTGGATGTCTTAAACCAGTCCCCATAAACAAAGGCATATTTGAATTTGAAACTCCACATATAGTTCCAAGAGAAAGAGCATGTCTTCTGTGTTTAAACTGTGGAAAAATCTGTCCAACTGAAGCAATTCAAAAAGTAAAATTTGAAGAAGTAAAAATTGGAACTGCAAAGATAAACACAAAAAGGTGCCTTGTCTGGAAAGAGAATAAAGATTGTTTTGTATGTATGGAAGTTTGTCCTGTAGGAGCAGTTTATAAAAATGAAAATGAAAAACCTGTTGTAGCCCCTGAATTATGTGTTGGCTGCGGTCAATGTGAACAACACTGTCCTGTATCCGGCGAATCGGCAATAAAGGTATCAAATATAGGAGAAAAAAGGAAAAAATTAAGGAGGTGGAAATATGTTTAATATAGGAGCACCTGAACTTATTTTAATATTCTTTATAATTCTTCTTCTTTTTGGTGCAAAAAGATTGCCTGAAATTGGAAGGGCTCTTGGAAAAGCACTTGGAGAGTTTAAAAAAGGAATGAAAGAAGACGTATCTGAAGAAGAAAAAAAGGAAGAAAAGAAAGAAGAATGAAAGATGGAAGAAAAGGACTTAAGTATTATAGAGCATTTAGAAGAATTGAGAAAAAGAATTATTTACTGTTCTATATTTTTTGTATGTGTGTGCATTTTTTCTTATTTCTTTTCCAGCAAGATTCTTTCTTTTATAATAAAACCATTAAAAAAATACCAAGAAACAATCGTCTTTTTAAAGCCAGTTGAGCCATTTTTTTCAATTTTAAAGATTACCTTTTTTTTAAGTAGCATTATTTCTATCCCATTTTTCCTATTTCAGATTTATTTATTTATCGCACCAGGACTAACTGAAAAGGAGAGAAAAGTTGTTAAAATGATTTTCACTTTCTTTCCACTTTTATTTTTATTAGGTATGTCTTTCTCTTTTTATTTAATCATTCCTTTTGGTATTAAAGTCCTTTTCTCTTTTGGTAAAGGTGTTATGACGCCATTTATTTCAATCACAAATTATCTTAATTTCCTATTTATATTTCTTGTTGCAATTGGATTAATTTTTAACCTTCCAGTTTTTATTTCTTCACTTGCTTATATTGGAATAATTAATTCAAGATTTTTAAGAGAAAAAAGAAAATTTGCTATAGTAGGTGCTTTTATTTTATCAGCAATAATAACACCAACGACCGATATTTTTACACAGATTTTAATTGCTTTTCCATTAATTTTACTTTATGAAATTTCAATTTTTTTATCAAAAATTTTTAATAAGTAAGTTTTTAAATTTCTTAAACTTAAATTTTTTAAATTAAGAATTTTTTTTAATTATAAATTTTTAAATTTTTTTGATTTTTTTCTGTTTTTTTACTGCCAAAAAAATTGTGATAGGAAAATGTTTATTTCAGAAATAAATAAACTTTATAGATAAAAGTTAACATAATATTTCTTATCCGACATTTTTTTTCTAAGTTTATAATTATCAAATATTTAGAACTTGATTATAAAATTATATTTTAGATTTGGAATCTATGGTTTAATTTTAAGTTTTTGACTAAAGATTTTGAAAAAATTATAAAGGTAATTGGATATTGACTGCCTTCCTTGGGTAAAATTTAATTAGAAGATTTGCAATAACCAAAAAATCATAAAAAAATAAAAATCCACTCAATAAAAGACCTGTTACCCAATTAAGTAATAAAGTAAGGATAACAATAGAAATTAATAATAATCCTACTATCAGGATATAAACAATAACATAATCTTTTGGTATTAAAAAGATTCTTTCTAAAATTTCTCCTAAATCAAAACCCTTCTTTAATGAATTTTCCTCAAGATATACACAAATCCCAAACAGAAGAAAATAGAAAGAAATTAAGAAAAGTATTGTTGATAGTATTATTAAAATTAGGCCTCTAAACAAAAATAAAGACACGATTTCTCCATGAGAAAGGATTGATATAAAGTAAACCCCTAAAAAAAGGAAAATAAATGGAATTACAAGGTATCCTAAAATTAAAATAAATAAATTTATTCCTT
>JAMWCA010000013.1 GCA_023819545.1 Candidatus Omnitrophota bacterium | reverse complement strand
GAAGAATATGTTGATGTTAACATTAGAGGAACTGCAAACTTACTTGATATACTTGTAAACACAAAAAACAATGTTAAAAAGTTGATAGTTGCCTCTTCAATGAGTATATATGGAGAAGGGCTATATATATGTGAAAAATGTGGAGATGTGAAACCAGAACTAAGAGATTTCAAAGAAGAAAAGATTTTTAATTGGGAACCAAAATGTCCTTTTTGCAGTGGAGAAATAAAACCTGTCCCTACTCCTGAAACACTTCCTTTAAAAAGTAATTCTATCTATGCTATAAGTAAAAAAGAACAGGAAGAAATGGCTCTTTTAATTGGTAAAACTTATAAAATTCCTGTTGTTTCTCTGAGATTTTTTAATGTATATGGACCAAGACAGTCACTATCAAATCCATATACAGGTGTTTGTGCGATATTTCTAAGTAGAATAAAGAATAATAATCCACCTGTAATTTTTGAAGATGGTCTTCAAACAAGGGATTTTATATGGGTTGAAGATGTTGTAAATGCATGTATTTTATCTATGGAAAAAGAGGCAGCAAATTATGAGATTTTTAATGTTGGAAGTGGGAAACCAATAAGCATCCTTGAAATAGCAAATTTACTTATAAAACTTCTTGGTAAAGATTTAAAACCAGATATTACATTTAAATTCAGAAAAGGAGATGTAAGACATTGTTATGCAGATATAAGTAAAATAAAGAGCAAAATTGGTTTTGAACCTAAAACAACATTAGAGGATGGATTAAAAAAACTAATTGAATGGGCAAAAAAAACAAAAGCAGAAGATAAATTTGAAAAAGCACATAAAGAACTTAAAAAGAAAGGACTTGTTTAATATATGGGTTTGTTCTTAAGTATTATAATCCCTGCAAGAAATGAACAAGAAAATATAAAAAATACAATAGAAAGTTTAAGCCAACATTTAAATCCGGAAGAAATAGAAATAATCGTTGTAAATGACCATTCAGAGGATAAAACAGAAGATATAGTCCTTGAGTTATGTAAAAAATATCCCTTTTTAAGAATTGTAAGAAATGAAAAAAAACCAGGGTTTGCAAATGCTTTAAAAACTGGTTTTGAAAATGCTAAGGGTGAGTTTATTTTACCAATTATGGCTGATGGATGCGACCAACCTGAAACAATAGAAAAAATGGTCAATAAAGCTAAAGAAGGATATGATTTAGTTTGTGGCTCAAGATATACAAAAGGTGGAGGTAAAATAGGTGGTCCTAAAATTCAAAGTTTTTTTTCAAGATTTGTTGGAGTTAGTTTATACTATTTAATTGGTATTCCTACAAAAGATACACCAAATGCATTTAAGATGTATAGAAGGAATATTTTAAATTCTTTAAATCTAAAATCAGATGGTTTTTCAATTTCAATGGAAATATGTTTAAAATTTTATTTTTTGGGTTATAAAATTTACGAGGTCCCAACCATATGGTATGGAAGAAAAAAAGGGAAATCAAAATTCAAATTATCTAAAACATTACCATATGTAAAACTTTATATTTGGGCTATTTTAAAAAAATGGAAATTTCTATAGTAATACCTGCTTATAATGAAGAAAAAAGAATATTAAAAACAATTGAAAGAATCTATAAATATTTTAAAAATAAAAATTATGATTTTGAAATAATTGTTGTTGATGATGGAAGTAAAGATAAAACTTTTGAAATTGTAGAAAAATTTGCAAAGAATAAAAAAGAAATTATAATTTTAAAACATCCTAAAAATTTAGGAAAAGGTGCTGCAGTGAGAACAGGAGTACTTAGTGCTTCAGGCAATTTTATTTTATTTACAGATGCAGACCTTTCAACTCCAATAGAGGAATTTGAAAAACTTAAAGAAAAAATAGAAAATGGATATGATATTGCAATTGGTTCAAGAGGATTAAAAGATTCAAAAATAGTGATACCACAGCCATTTTATAGAAGAATTATAGGTAAAATTTTCCCAATACTTGTCAGATTAATTGTTATAAAAGATTTTAAAGATACTCAGTGTGGATTTAAATTATTCAAAAAAGAACAAGGGAAAAAAATATTTAGTCAACTTAAAACAGGCGGATTTGCTTTTGATGTAGAAGTTCTTGCAAAAGCAAAAAAAGAAGGATATAAAATTGCAGAAGTTGGAATTGTGTGGTATAATTCTCCTCGCTCATCAGTTAGAATATTAAAAGATTCTTTCAGAATGTTTTTCTCTCTTTTAAAAATAAAATTAAAAAAATGTTGAAAAAAATAATAATTATTATCTCATCTTTTCTTTTTATTTCAACAGGAATAAAATGGGGACTTCCTAAAGATGAATATAAAGAATTTTTTTATAGAAATGAACAGGAAATGAAACTTTTAATTGAAGGCATTAACAAAAATTATATTGAAAAAAGTTGGCAGATTTCAAAGACAAAGTTTTTAACAAAACTTGAAAGACACAGATTTAATATAATTAGATCTTTCCATCCAGATGAGGAAAATATTCTTAAAAGTATAAGTAATATGAAACCAGAAAAATTTGATTTCAACCCTCATTTTTTTGAATATCCAAGTTTTTATATTTATACAATCGCTGCTGTTCTTAAAATTCTTTCTTTTTTAAAATTAATTTATATAACCTCTGACATATCTTTTTATTTTGAAAATCCTGATCAAATTGCAAAATTTTATCTATTTGGAAGATTAATTACTTTGATATTTGCTGTTTTAACAATTTTTCTTCTATGTGAAATTTCAGAAAAAATTAAAAAAGGAAGTTATTTAATTACATTTTTTTTAATATTGTTCTCCCCTCTATTTTTTATAAACTCAACTTATATGACTGTTGATATCCCAATGCTTTTCTGGAGTATACTAAGTATATTTTTTCTTATAGTTTATTTTGAAAACTTGAAAGAAAAGTTTCTTTTTTTAAGTAGTATGTCAATAGGATTTGCAACAGGGACAAAATATCCAGCAATAATTTTTTGGTTTTTGATACCAATTATCCTTTTATTAAAAAATTTATCCATGAAAGAATTTCTAAAAAAATCAATTATTTCTTTTTTTATAACTATAATCTCCTTTTTTATCACTACTCCTTACTCTATTTTTTCTTTCAATGAATTCAAAAAGGATTTTCTTTATCAATATACAACAAGAGGGACTCCAAATTTTTTATTCTTCACCTCAAATCTTAAAAATATAATAGAAGACCTAATTTTAATAAATGGAAAATTTATAACCATATTTTTTGCTTCTATTTTTGTTTTTTCTTTGTTTAAACTTAAAAAACAGATATTTATAATCTATATTGGTTTATTTTTATATTTTTTACTACTTTTAACTACTTCTGGGTTTAAGTATGCAAGATATTATTTACCTCTTTACCCATTTATTATTTTAATTTCCTCTCACACCATCAAAGAAATAGAAAAAATACGAAAACTAAAGTTCTTAATCTATTTTGTTTTTATATCTGTTATAAGTTTAAATCTTTTAAAGACTGTTTCAATTATTCAACTACGGTTGTCAGAAGATACAAGAATTATTTCTGCTCATTATATAGATAAAAATTTAAAAGAAAAAACAAAAATCGTTTTTCTGAAATCACCATGGATTTTTGAAGTTTGTCCTGTTAATTTTTTCAAGTATAATATAACAATTGTAGAAAAAGAAGAAGAACTTACAAACATTCCTGATAATTCTTACTTGGTTATTGGTGAACTTCAATATTTTTTAACAAAAAATTCAAGAAACAAAATAGAAAATGAAATTATTAAAAAAATGGAGAGTTATGGTTTTTCTCTTATAAAAAAATTCGAAAAAGAACCTTTTTTATTTAAACAAGATAAGATTATTCACGACATGCTATACGTCTGCCCTAAAATTTTCTTATTTTATAAAAATGAGCAAAATGTTTAATTTTGATTTGCCAAAAGAACTAATTGCTCAGCATCCTTTAAAAGAAAGAGAAAAAGCAAAATTGATGATTGTTTATAAAGAAAGAGGAGAAATAAAAGAGGATATTTTTGAGAACATTGGTAATTACTTAGATAATAATTATGTGATTGTTTTAAATAATACAAAAGTTATTCCAGCAAGAATTTTTGCAAAAAAAGAAACTGGAGGGGAATTAGAAATTTTTTTGTTGAAAAATTTAGATGATTCAAAATGGCAGGTTCTTATAAAAGGAAAAATAAAGATTAATTCTCGTTTTTATAAAGATGACTTAGAGGGAGAGATTATTGAAAAAACACAGGATAGTTATATAGTTAAGTTTAATAAAAATAAACAAGAAATTAAAAAATATGGAGAAGTTCCACTTCCTCCTTATATAAAAAGAAAACCAACAGAAGAGGATAAAATCTATTATCAAACTGTTTATGCACAGAAAGAAGGTTCAATCGCGGCACCAACAGCAGGATTACATTTTACTGAAAATTTAATTGAAAACTTAAAAAATAAAGGAATTGAATTTTACTATATTACTTTACATATTGGTTGGCCTTCTATTAAAATTTTAAAAGAAGAAAAAGAAAATATTGGAGAAGAATACCTTGAAATTTCAGAGGAAACAGCAGTAAAGTTAAATGATATAAAAAATAAAGGGAAAAAAATTATTGCTGTAGGAACAAGTACTACAAGAGCACTTGAAACTGCCTGCGAAAATCAAAAGATAAGACCTTATAATGGATATACAAATCTATTTATAAAACCTGGATATAGATTTAAATTTATTGATGGACTTATAACAAACTTTCATCTTCCAAATTCAACACATTTAATGCTTGTTTGTGCTTTTGCAGGAATTGAAATTATAGAAAAAGCATATAAAATTGCGATTGATAAAAAATATAGATTTTATTCCTATGGAGATAGTATGTTAATTATTTAAAAATGGAATTTAAAGTTTTAAAGAAAGATAGTCAAACAAAAGCAAGAATTGGTGAGATTATAACTTTACATGGAAAAGTTCAAACTCCATGTTTTATGCCTGTTGCAACATTAGCAAATGTAAAAACATTAACTTCAGAAGATTTAAAAGAAATAGGTGTTGAAATGATAATTACAAATGCTTATCACTTATATTTAAAACCAGGAGTTGAAGTTATTGAAAATATTGGAGGAATCCATAAATTTATGAATTGGGAAAAACCAATTGTTACAGATAGTGGTGGATTTCAAATTTTCAGTTTAGAAGAAGTTAAAATAGAACAAGATGGAGCAATTTTTAAATCCAAATTAGATGGATCAACGCATTTTATTACTCCTGAAAAATCAATAGAAATTCAGGAAAAGATAGGTGCAGATATAATTATGTGTTTTGATTATTGTCCTAAAAACTGGGCAAATTATGAAGAAGTGAAAACAAGTGTAGAATTAACAATTAACTGGGCAAAAAGATGTAAAGAATCTCAAAAAAAAGAAAATCAAGAATTATTTGGAATTATACAAGGTGGCATTTATAAAGAACTAAGAGAAAAATGTATAGACGAACTTGAAAAAATTAATTTTTCTGGATATGGATTTGGTGGACTTTCTATTGGCGAGCCATACCAAGAAACAATAAGAATAACTGAATATATAATTAAGAATTTACCTGAAAAAAAATTAAGATATTTTATGGGAATTGGAATGCCTTTACAAATTCTTGAACTTGTTGAGATGGGAATTGATTTGTTTGATTGCGGTATAGTCACTCATATTGCAAGAACTGGCTCAACTTTAACAAGTAAAGGAAAGATAAATATAAAAGCAGGAAAGTATAAAGATGATTTCTCTCCTCTTGACCCGGAGTGTGATTGTTTTGTTTGCAGAAATTATACAAGAAGTTATATAAGACATCTGATTAATACCAAAGAGATAACAGGTTTAAGATTAAATTCCTATCATAATGTCTATTTTATGATAAAATTTATGGAAAAAGTTAGAAGAAAAATAAATGATGGTGAGTTTAAAAATTTTAAAGAGGAGATAGAAAATGAGTGGAAGAGAAAGATGGAATAGGATTTTTAATTTCCAAAAAGTTGACAGAATTTTTAATTGTGAATTTGGATGGTGGACAGAAACACTTGAAAGATGGCATAAAGAAGGTTTACCAAAAGAAATAAAAACAAATGGAGATGGTGATAAATTTTTTAAATTTGATCCAATAGGTGGTGTTCCAGTTAATATGGGATTAATACCACATTTTGAAGAAAAAATAATTGATGAAACAGAAAGATATATAATTAAACAAGAAAGCGATGGGGTTATAAAAAAATCTTTAAATCTGAAATTCAAACGATACCACATTATATAAAATTCCCAATTGAAAATAGAGATGACTGGGATAATTTTAAAGAAAGGTTAAAACCAGATATTTCAAAAAGATATCCAGATGATGAAACATGGAAAAAATTAAAAAATCAATGGGAAAATAGGGACTATCCTCTTGGAATAAATGTTGGTTCTCTACTTGGATGGATAAGAAACTGGATGGGTTTTGAAAAGTGTGCAATTGCATTTTATGATGAACCAGAATTAATAGAAGATATAATGGACCATATTGTTAATTTTGTTTTGACATTGATAGAAAAAGCACTTGAAGAAATTAATCATATTGATTTTGCTCTTTTTTGGGAAGATATTGCTTTTAAAACAGGACCTATGATTTCACCAAAACATTTTGCTCAATTTATTGTCCCAAGATATAAAAAAATTACAGATAGATTAAAAAAAGCAGGAATAAATATCGTAATAGTTGATTGTGATGGAAATATAAATCAACTTGTTCCTTTATGGCTTGAAGGTGGAGTAAATGTAATGTTTCCTCTTGAGATAAACAGTGGTTCAGATCCAGTAATTTTAAGGAAAAAGTATGGAAATAAAGTCCTTTTAAAAGGTGGATTTGATAAAAAGGCACTTATTCATAGTAAAAAAGCAATAGACAAAGAATTTGAAAGAATAAAAGAAACTGTCAATTTAGGAGGTTTTATCCCTCATGTTGACCACAGAGTTCCAGCAGATGTTAGTTATGAGAATTATATTTATTATTTAAAAAAGAAAAAAGAAATCTTTAATATTTTTGATTGGGAGATACCAGAGGTATAATATGAAAACTGGATATGTAACAATTCTTGGAAGGCCAAATGTAGGTAAATCAACACTTTTAAATACAATTTTAAAACAGAAAATTTCTATTGTCTCACCAAAACCCGCAACTACAAGAATAAAAGTTATAGGAATTTATAATGATGACAGAGGGCAAATTATTTTTATTGATACTCCTGGATTTGAAGAAGGGAAAAATGAAATGGGGAAATTTATGCTCAAATCAATTTACTCTTCTCTTGAAGAAACAGATATTATTCTCTTTTTAATAGAAGCAACAGGTTGGATAAAAGAAGATGAAAAAATTATAGAAGTTCTTAAGAAAATAAATAAAGAGAAAGTTATCCTTGGAATAAATAAAATAGATATTTTAAAATACAAAGAAGAACTTTTACCTTTAATTGACGAAAGTATAAAAAAATTTAATTTTATTGAAGTTGTTCCATTTTCTGCTCTTAAAAATAAAAATATTGACTCATTAATTAAAGCGATTTTTATTCATCTACCTGAGTCAGATAGATTTTACCCGGTTGATATGACAACAAATTTACCATTTGAATATCAAATATCAGAAATTATAAGAGAAAAAATACTGCAAAAAACATATCAGGAAGTTCCACATTCTGCCGCAGTAGAAATAGAAGAAATAAAAGAAGGAGAAAAAAATAAAGATATTTTAGTTATAAAAGCAAATATTATCGTTGATAGAGAAAATTTAAAATCAATAATTATAGGGAAAGATGGTAAAATGATAAAAACAATTGGTAAATTAGCAAGAGAAGAAATAGAATTGATTGTTGGTAAAAAAGTATATCTTGAATTAAAAGTTAAAGTTATAGAGGACTGGAGAAACAAAATAGACGTATTTAGAAAATTTGGTTATGGAAACATATGAGAAAAAATATTTTTTTAATTTTTTAGACAAAAAGGGTGTGAAATGAGATATTTTAAGTGGTCAAAATATATATTTTTGTCTTCACAATTTTTAACAAAACAATTAATTTTTTCAGAGATTAAATTGCCTGCTTTGATAAGTGACAATATGGTTCTTCAACAAGGTATGGAAGTTCCGATTTGGGGACAAGCTGATCCTAATGAAAAAGTAACTGTTATAATAGGGAATAAAAAGATATCTACTACTGCTGACAATCAGGGACGCTGGATGGTGAAGTTTGATCGCTTAGAACCAGGTGGTCCTTTTGAAATGACAATAACTGGAAAGAATAAAATAATAATAAAAAATATTCTTGTTGGTGAAGTTTGGATTTGTTCTGGACAATCAAATATGGCTTGGCCAGTAAGCAATGTTAAAGATGCGCAGAAAGAAATTTCGGAAGCAAACTACCCTCAAATTCGTTTTTTTAGTGTCACCAGAACTACATCTATTGAACCTCAACAAGATTGCAAAGGAAAGTGGGTAGAATGCAGTCCTTCAACTGTTGGAGGTTTTTCTGCAGTAGGATATTTCTTTGGTCGTGAACTTCACAAAAGTATGGCTATAGCTGTTGGACTTATTAACTCCTCGTGGGGAGGAACTCCTGCAGAAGCATGGACAAGTTATTCTGTTTTGGAAACTGCTCCAGAATTAAAACCAATTCTTGAAAGATGGGATAAAATAATAGCAAATTATCCTCAGGCAAAAGAAAAATATGAAAAAGACCTAATAAAATGGAAAGAAGATGCTGAAAAAGCAAAAGATAAGGGACAACCAGAACCAACACGTCCATCTCCTCCACCTGGACCAGATAGTCCACATCGTCCTGGTAATCTATATAATGGAATGATTGCACCACTTATTCCCTATGCGATTAAAGGTGTTATCTGGTATCAGGGAGAATCTAATGTTGGTCGTGCTTATCAATACAGAAAACTATTTCCGGTATTAATTCATAATTGGAGAGAATCATGGGGTCAAGGCGATTTTCCATTTCTTTTCGTGCAACTTGCTAACTTTATGCAAGTTAAATCTGAACCAGAAGAAAGTGCTTGGGCAGAGATGCGTGAAGCACAAATGATGGCTCTTTCAATACCAAATACTGGTATGGCAGTTACAATTGATATAGGGGATGCTAATGATATCCATCCAAAAAATAAACAGGATGTTGGTTATCGCCTTGCCCTTATAGCAAAAAAGATTGCCTATGGTCAAAACATAGTTTATTCTGGTCCAATTTATAAATATATGAAAGTAGAAGGTAATAAAGTCCGACTATATTTTGAACATACTGGAAGTGGGTTAATTGCAAAAGGTGGTGAACCACTCACAGGATTTGCTATTGCAGGTGAAGAGCGTAAGTTTGTCTGGGCTAAATCTATAATTGATGGAAATACTGTAGTGGTGTATAATGAAAAAGTGTTGAATCCTGTTGCTGTTCGATATGCCTGGGCAGATAATCCTATTTGCAATCTTTATAATAAAGAAGGACTTCCTGCTTCACCCTTCAGAACTGATGATTGGCCTGGTATAACAATAAACAATAGGTAAAATGAAGGTGCTTTCAAACTTATTCCTCTGAAAAGTCCGATTTTAAAATACCTTTAAGCGCTCATCTCATAGATGGTCTAATAGAAATAAAAAATGATGAACTTTTCACTTTCTTCTACTCAATTCAGGAATAAATAAAGCATGTTCTGTTTTTTCCCAGTAATGTGGTTTTCTAAAAAATTGAAAAAAACCTTTTAATGCACCAATGCTCATTAATATCCAATAAAAAGGAGAAAGTAAAGCAGGAAATACAAGTTTATACCATTTTCTCTTTAAGACACCGACAATATTAATAACAACAAATATAATATTACCTATAAGTAAAACTGGAGTGATAATTATAAAAAAGAGATTCGGGAAATAAATTTTTTGAGAAGAGAAAAACCAAATCAATAAAAAAATCCACGCAATTGGATTAAAACACAAAACAAAAAAGTTACCACCAACTATTAAATTAAAATGGATAAAATTCTTGAATCCAATTTGTTTTAACAGTTTAAATGGATTTCTTAAGTGAACAAAATATGTTTGAATATATCCCTTAACCCACCTACTCCTCTGTTTTATCCAATTATTTAACTCACTATTTGCTTCTTCCCATGTAGTTGTATCAAGAACTTTTGTTCTGTACCCATTTTTAAAAATTCTTATTCCAAGATCACAATCTTCAGTAACATTAAAGGGGTCCCAACCTCCAAGTTCTTTTAATACATTAGTTTTAAAATGATTTGAAGTTCCACCAAGAGGAATTGGTGCTTCAATACTATCAATTCCCGGTAAATATAAATCAAACCACGAGGAGTATTCTGCAGTAAACCATTTAGTAAGAAAATTTTGGTTTGGATTATAATAATTTAATTTGGATTGAAGACAAACAACATTATCGGATACTTTTCTAAAACCTATCACTGCTTTTTTCAACTGGTCTCTTTCCGGTATATCCTCAGCATCATAAATAACAAGATAAGTTCCTTTTGCTTGATTTAAACCAAAATTTAATGCTTTACCTTTTGTCTTCGGTTTAAAATTAGGAATTTCAATTATTCTCCAGTGATAAGGCAGTTGAAAATTTTTTAAATATTCTTTTATTTCTAAATCATCTTCTTCAATTAAAAGTATTACATCAAGTTTGTCTTTTGGATAATCAATACTCTCTATTGCAGTGTAGAGTTGATCAAAAATTTCCTTTTCTTTATATATTGGTAATAGAATTGTGTAAATTGGCCATTCTCTGTTAGACATTATCTCAATTTCGCCCACTTTTATTTCTTTACTTTTTGTAAGTCCACGAAAAACTAAAAATAGTTTATGGATACAGATTATAAAATAGATTGTAGAAAAAAAATAAAAAAAAGTGTATGTTTTAAGAAAAAAATGAGAATAAAGTAGATAAAACATCAAAGAGAAAAACAAAAAAAGAAAAATTTTTTGCCACCAAATAAGCTTTACATATGCATTCTCAGTAGGGAAAAAAATATTAAATTTTAAAAAATCATTATTCATAAAAATTTACTTTTATTGCTATCCACTTTTTAAAAGGCGGTATTTCAATTTTTAAATTTCCCTCCTCATCACTTAAAAAATATTTTTCCTCAATTTTCCCTTTTTCTAAATCATAAAATTCAACTTTAAATTTACCTGTCTTTTTATTTTTAAGAAAACAAATTAAATTGTTATATTCTGGGAAATCCTTTCTTTCTGCATCTTTTGTAATACTATAATCATATAAAAGAATACTTGAGAAAAATTTGTTTCCAGTTCCAATTGAAAAAATTTGCTTTTTCCCCTCTCCTTCAACATTAACAATCTCCTTTTCAATTTTAGATTTTAATCTATCAATACCTTTTATATACTCAGAAAAAATTTTATAAATATAATAAAGGTCAAATTCATCTATAAATCTATGCCACCAGAAAAGAGGGGTCCCTGCGAAAGGTAAATGAAAAGAAAACCATAAACCCATTATTATATCTCTTTTTAAATTTTCAAAACTACTTCCCATTGGTGTTCCTCCATACTCTGAAATAAAGGTTGGTTTTTTAAAATAGGAATTAAATGAATATATATTTTTAAAAAATGTTGGAAGGTCAATACGACGAAAATCATAATAACCATTTGTTATAGTATAATCAATAATATCTGAAAGAATTCTATTATCTACAAGAATTGTATAATGTGCAGTAACCATATGAGAAAAAGGGTCTATTTCATTTAAATATTCCTTCATCTCTTTATACCATTTTGTTATTTCTTCTCCAAGATAAAAATTGTGTGAATCTCCTACAAGATTTATTTCATTCAAAATTTCCCATGAGAAAATATAAGGAGAATATCCCCATCTTGCAACAATATATCTTAATTTGTTTTTCATTAATTTTTTTGCTCTTTCATTCGTAAAAAACTCATTAGGACTTCTTAAAAAACCACCATTTTTTATATTATACGGATTATCCTGCCATTCCTGGTCGCACCACGTACTTAACTGTCCATGGTTTATAATTACAAGTTGAACATAAATATCATTAATTTCAGCAAATTCAATAATTTTATCAATTTTCCAAGCATTTCTTAGATTATAATAACCAACTCCCCTATAACCAGGCCTATTCTCTTTCCATTCAAGTGCAGAAAACCATGGAGCCATCCATATCTCCGTAAAATTAATTCCATTTTCTTTCATCTTTTTAAAAATATATTCATAATAAAAAGTTCCACTATCAGAATCTATATTCTTCCTCATCATTCTTGCATATCTTTCGTCGGTTGGAGAACGAATATTAAAACCAATTGGATAAAAAAATTCCCCACTTTTATAAGAGAAAAATCTATTATCTATGTTACTAACTTTTATAAATTTATTTTTTGTCTCAATAGGTTCAACTGTGAAATAATTTATATCAGTTTTTACTTCTTTATCATATTCTCTAATTCTTACAAAAAATTTATATCTTCCTATCTTTTCAGGTGTAAATCTTATTTTCCAGTAAGGATATCCAACAGGAATTAAAATCTCTTCTTGATTTTCCAAAAATCTTTCATATTCTTGATAATAAAAACCAGGAATAGAAATTGTATTATCATCAGGATCAACAAAAACACCTTCAACATCTATTTGTTCAGGGTCAAATGGATTTGAATATTTTTGAGGTAAAAAAAAAGAAATTTCAAATTTTTCAAACTGCAAAAGTTTCTTTTTATTTATTGAAATTTCAGGGAAAACTTTAAAACTGCCTTTTATTTCATCAATATAGATAGAACCTGTAAATTTAGTATTCAAAAATATTTTAATTCCAATCTTTCTTATATTACAAATTGTCTTTTCTGACCATGGTTGTGGATGACCAACATTTTCCCAGAAAGTACTTTGCGGTTCAACATTTATTGTTATTTTGTTCCATTGGTCTTTCTTTAAAGAAAAAAGAGGTGTTTGGTACCATAACCATTCATTATCCTGTAGGAAAAAACAGATTTTAATATCATCTGGTGCTTCTTTAGGTATGTAAATATTAAATATAATATTCTTATATATTGAAAGGTCTTTAAAGAACTCTTTTTCAACAGAACCTTCGCCATAATTTTCCAATTTAATTTCTAAAGACCTTTTTCCCCCAATATATTTTTCGTTTGAAAATTTTACTTCTTTTACACAATTATTTTTTATAGAAGTGATTTTCCACAACTGTATATCTTCTTCAAAATCAAAAAATATATTCTCTTTAGGGAAATCAGTCGCAGAATACTGTGAATATATAAGATTTACAAAAACAAAAAAACTGAACAAAATTTTTTCTATCATATTTCAACCTCTATCCCTTTTAATGCCGATTCTTTTTCCTTCAAAACTATTTCAAGAGAATTTCTTGCATCTTGAGGAGTAACTATTTGAAATGGTTTATTATGAATTATATGGTCGATAAAATACCTTAATTCAAAAAAATATCCACCTAAATCTTCTATATTACCTTCTACTCCATTCGCTTTTATTTTTTGAAAAATTGGTTTATCAATTTTACCAGATAATTCATAACAAACAAGTGATGGCGATTTATTAGAATTAAAATCAATAGTTGCTTTTTCAAACTTAGCAGTAAAACTCATTTCAAATGGAAAATTTGGTGGAAAATCAAAACAACCTTCTACTTCAGCAATCAATCCATTTTTAAATGTAAAAATAGTAAAAACATGTGCATCAAGTCCATTTCTCTTAGCAATCTTAGAATAAATTTTTTTTGGTCTTTCTTTCACAAGATATAATAAAAAGTCAGTATCATGAATATGTAAATCTATTAGTGCTCCACCAGATTTTTCTTGGTCTAAAAGCCAATCCTGCCATCCCCATGTAGGAATAGGAGAAACTCTTCTCATTGTAATTGTAATTAAATTCCCATATTTTCCACTATCATAAATATCTTTTAAATACTTATACTCAGACCAAAATCTAATGACTTGTGCAACAGCAAATCTAACTCTATTCTTTTCACAAACTTTTATCATTTCATCTGCATCTTCAACAGTAAGAGCAATTGGCTTTTCACATATTACATCTTTTCCTGCTTCCGCTGCTTTTATAACATATTCCTTATGTAAAAAAGTAGGGAGACAAACATCAATTAAAGTTACATCTTCTTTTTTTATAAGTTGGTCAGGGTCAAAATATGCAATAGTTTTAAATTTTGTAGCAAGTGACTTTGCTTTATCCCCTCTTATATCTGCAATTCCTACTATTTTTACATCAGGAAGTTGTGAATAAACTGTTGCATGCATGCTCCCCATAAATCCAGCTCCAATTATTCCAACCCTTACCATTTTATCCTCCTCCTTTTAAATCTAATACTTTCATTTTTAGACAATTTTTTATTTATTTCAGTTTAGTTTTATTTTTTCATTTTAACATTATTGTTGCAATTGTTAAATATATTCCTGTCCCAACTATATCTGCAAGAGTTGTAATTAAAGGAGCACTTGCTGTCGCAGGGTCTTTTTTTAATTTTGTAAAGATAAATGGTAAAGCCATACCCATCAAACAACCCACTATTACATTCACTACCATAGAAATAACCACAACCTTACAAATTTCACGACCTCCTCTTATCATACCCATAAAGGAAATCCCAAATCCCATAGTTAAACCGAGCAATAAAGCAACAAAAATTTCTCTTCCAAACATTTTAAACCAGTCCTTAACTTTTATTTTTCCAAGAGCCATTGACCTGATAATTAATGTCGCTGATTGACCTCCTGCATTTCCAGCAGTATCAATAATTACAGGTAAAAATGTAACTAAAACAACATATTTAGCAATCATCTCATTAAATTTATTTATAATACCTCCAGTGAATAAATCCATAAAGAGTAAAAAAATAAGCCATATCACCCTACTTCTATATAAATTTTTAATTGGTGTTTTTAAAAGGTCTGTTATTAACTCAACACCTGCACTTTCTGGAGTTATACCAAAAATTTTTGTCATATCTTCAGTGTGCTCCTGTTCAACAACATTTAAAACATCATCAACAGTTACTATACCAAGAAGAAATCCTTCATCATCTATTACAGGTAAAACAATAAGGTCATATTTCCTCATTAAATTTGCTGCTTCTTCTTGGTCTTTATCAACCTCAATCGCAATAAAGTTAAAATCCATTATTTTTTCTACAATTTCATTAGGATCAGAAAGTATAAGTTTACCTAATGAAATATCATCAAGTAATTTCCAGTTTTCATCCACAACATAAACTACATTGATTGTTTCAGCATTTTTACCAAACTCTCTTATATGTTGAAGCGCTCTTTCAATAGTCCAGTCCCTTTTTATTGCAACATAATCAGGAGTCATCAATCTTCCAACACTATTTTCAGGATATCCAAGAAGTTTTAAGGATTCTTTTCTATCTGATGGAGACAATAAATTAAGTAATCTCTGGGTTATTTTTCCAGGCAATTCTTCAAATAAATCGGTTCTTTCATCAGGTGGAAGTTCAGAAAGAATGTTTCTTATATGTTCATCTGTTAATTTTGAAATTAAATTTTCTTTTGCAATAGGATTTAATTCATCAAAAACTTCTGCAGATAATTTTTTTGGTAAAAGACGAAAAACTATAATTCTATTTTCTTCATTAAGTTCTTCAAGAAGTTCTGCTATATCAGGAGAAGGCCATTCAACAATTGCTTCTTTTAAATTAAACCAATCCTTTTTCTCTATTAATTCAATTATTTCTCTTTCCAACAATTTTTTTACAAATCTTTCTTCTGCCCCATATTTTCCTCTCTTTTTTCTTTATATTATAACAAGTATTTTGTATTATAACAATTCATTTTTATAGGGTATAATAAAAAAAATGGAAAAATTTAAACTTGTTTCAAATTTCAAACCATCTGGAGACCAACCAAAAGCAATTGACAAACTTGTTAAAAATTTAGAAAAAGGGGAAAAACACCAGATTTTACTTGGAGTAACAGGAAGCGGAAAAACATTTACAATGGCAAATGTAATTGCACAGGTCAATAAACCAACACTTGTTATTTCACATAATAAAACACTTGCTGCACAATTATATAGTGAATTCAGGGAATTTTTTCCAGAAAATAAAGTGAGATATTTTGTAAGTTATTATGATTATTACCAACCAGAAGCATATATTCCGGAAACAGATACTTATATTGAAAAGGATGCTTCTATCAATGAAGATATTGACAGATTACGTTTAGCTGCAACAAGCGCAATTTTATCTTCAAGAGATGTAATTATAGTTGCAAGTGTTTCCTGTATTTATCCTATTGGCAGCCCTGAAGACCATAAGGCAATGATGCTACATCTATCAAAAAATCAGATAATAAACAGAAGATATATTCTTGAGCGTTTGATTGAAATTCAATATGAGAGAAATGATTTTGACCTAACAAGAGGGAAATTTAGGATAAGAGGCAATACAATAGAAATAATACCATCTTATGAAGAAATTGGAGTAAGAATATGGTTAGTAGGTGATAGAGTTGTTAAAATACAGAGGTTTGAACCATTAACAGGAAATATAATATGCGAAGATGAAGAAATTTATATTTATCCAGCAAAACATTTTGTAACTCCAAAAGATAAACTACAAAGAGCAATTGAATCAATAAAAAAAGAACTGGAGGAAAGAGTTGAATATTTTAAAAAAAATAACAAACTTCTTGAGGCAGAACGACTTGAAACGAGAACAAATTATGACCTTGAAATGTTATCAGAAGTTGGATATTGTCATGGAATAGAAAATTACAGCAGACATCTCTCGGGGAGATTACCTGGAGAAAGACCAGAGGTCTTACTTGATTATTTTCCTGATGACTACTTAATATTTATTGATGAATCTCATGTTACTGTTCCTCAAATAAGAGGAATGTATTTCGGAGATAGGTCAAGAAAGGAAACACTTGTTGAATTTGGATTTAGATTACCTTCTGCTCTTGATAATAGACCTTTAAAATTTGATGAATTTGAAAAAATGATTAATCAGGTAATTTATGTTTCAGCAACTCCAGGAAAATATGAACTAAAAAAATGTGGAGTTGAAAAAATCGGTCAACCATCCCCTTTAATTGCAGAACAAATTATAAGACCAACAGGACTTGTTGACCCCCCAATAATAGTTAAAACAACGAAAGACCAGATAAATGACCTTATAGCAAGAATAAAAGATAGAGTTAGTAAAAATCAGAGAGTCCTTGTAATAACAATAAGTAAACATCTTGCAGAAGAAATTGCTGATTACTTAAAGGATTT
>JAMWCA010000140.1 GCA_023819545.1 Candidatus Omnitrophota bacterium | reverse complement strand
AAAAATTTACAGAGTTTGTCAATACAGTTTTAAAAGATGGAGTACTTGATTTAAAAACAAAGGAATTAATTGCTGTTGGTATTGCTGTTGCTGTGAGATGTTCATACTGTATAGGTATTCATGTTGAGAAAGCATTTAAAGCAGGAGCAACAGAAGAAGAGATTCTTGAAGCAGGAATAGTTTCTGTTTTAATGGGTGGAGGACCTGCTTATACATATTTAACTGATTTAGTTGAAGCAATAAAAATTGTAAAAGAAAAAATTTAAAAAGGAGGTGATTATGGAAAGAAAAGGTATAAAAATAGTGAAAGGAAATGTAGAAGAAATTGTTGAAAAATTAAATAAAGCACTTTCAGATGAGTGGCTTGCTTATTATCAGTATTGGATAGGTGCAAAAGTTGTTAAGGGTAAATTTAGACAAGTAGTTGCTTCTGAGTTAAAACAACATGCTGATGAAGAATTGAAACATGCTGAAATGCTTACAGACAGAATAATTCAACTTTGTGGTATTCCTGTTTTAAAACCAGAGGATTGGTATAAACTTACAAATTGTGGGTATGAAGCACCTACTGATCAAGATGTTATTCCTATATTAAAACAAAATATTAAAGGTGAACAGTGTGCTATAGAGGTATATCAAAAACTATCTGAATTTTTAAAAGACAAAGACCCTATTTCATATTATTTAGTTTTAGAGATTTTAAAAGATGAAATTGAACATGAGGATGATTTAATTAATATTCTTGAAGATATAAGTTAAAAAAAGGAGGGCAAAATGAAAAAAATGAGTGAAAAAGTTTTAGGTGAGGCATTTTCTGGAGAAAGTATGGCTCATATGAAGTATCTAGCATTTGCAAGTGTTGCTGAAAAAGAAGGATTTAAAAATGTTTCGCGCCTTTTTAGGGCAATTTCTTATGCTGAACAAGTTCATGCAACAAATCATGCAAAAGTTCTTGGATATATAGGAAATACTGAAGAAAATTTAAAAGCAGGCATAGAAGGAGAATTGTATGAAGTTGATGAAATGTATCCTGCATTTGATGCAGTTGTGAATTTACAAGGAGAACAGGAAGCACATAGGTCAATTTATTATGCTCTTGAAGCAGAGAAAATACATAGTCAACTTTATAAAAAGGCACTTGAAAGTGTAAAAGAAAAGAAAGATATTGATATTGATGAAATATATATATGCCCTGTATGTGGCTATACTCATATTGGAACTCCGCCAGATACCTGTCCGGTATGTAATATATCAAAGGATAAATTTGTGAAATTTTAAAGAAAGGAGGAATTTATGGTAAAAGAATTATATCAAAGTGCGGATTGGAAGAAAGAAAAACATGTTCCTGTGATAGAAATAGTTGAAAAAGATAAAGAAAAGGGAGTAAAAATTATTGTGTCTGTCGGCAAAGAAATACCCCATCCAAATACAACATCTCATCATATCTCATGGATTGAAGTTTATTTTTTACCAGAAGGAAGTAAGTTCCCATATCAAATTGGAAGATTTGATTTTGTTTCTCATGGTGCTTCAGTTGATGGACCTGATACAAGTTCAGTTTATTCTGAGCCATTTATAGAATTAAAATTTAAAACAGGGAAAAAAGGTAAAATTTTTGCTACTTCATATTGTAATATACATGGATTGTGGGAAAATTCTATTGAATTAGAAATTTGAAAGAGTTAAATTTGTTGTGGAATCTATAATATGAAAATAGTTGGAATTTGCGGTAGTCCAAGAAAAAATGGAAATAGTGAAATTTTATTAGATGAATTTTTGAAATATTTTGAAGGTAAAGCGGAAATAGAAAAGATATTTTTAAATAAACTTAGATTTGTTCCTTGTCAAGAATGTGAAAATATAAGGAAAGACGGTAGATGTAAAATAAATGATGATATGCAGAATGTTTATGACAAGATAGAAAGTTCTGATATTGTTATTGTTGCAAGCCCTATATTTTTCGGTTCTATTTCTGCTCAAACAAAGATGATGATTGATAGATTTCAATGTCAATGGCTTGGTATAAAAATTTTTAAAACTTTTAAACCTAAAAGAAAAAGAGGAATTTTTATATCTGTTGAAGCAAGTGAAAAAGATGAGTTTATTGAAAATGCAAAAAGCATAATAAAAAATTTTTTCGCTACGATTGGTGCATCTTATTTTGACGATGTTATATGTAAAGGAGTTGATGAAAAGGGTAAAGTTAAAGAAAAAATAGAATGTTTTGAAAAAATAAAAAAAATTTATGAGAAAATTATGGAGGTATAAAAATGGAGAAAAAAGTTATTGTTTATTCAACAAAAACTTGTCCATATTGTAAACTTGCAAAAGAATTTCTTAAAAATAACAATATTGAATTTATTGATTATGATGTAGGTGAAGATAGGGAAAAACTTGAAGAGATGATAAAAAAAAGTGGACAAATGGGAGTGCCTACAATTGATATAGATGGGGAGATTATAGTTGGTTTTGATAAAGAAAGATTAAAACAAGTTCTTGGAATATGAAACTTTATGAACTTATAATTATTGGAGCAGGTCCTGCTGGTTTAACTGCTGGTATATATGCTGCAAGAAAAAAAATGGATTTTATTATAATAACAGAAGATATTGGAGGGATGACAAAATACAGTTGGGATATAGAAAATTATTTAGGTTACCAATTTATTACTGGACCTGAACTTGTTGAAAAATTTAGAGAACATATAAATGAATTTAATGTTGAAATAAGAGAAGGGCAAAAAGTAATAGAGGTTTTAAAAGATGAGGAAAATTTTAAAATATCAACCAAAACAGATACTTATTTTACAAAAACAATTATAATTGCGACTGGTAGAAGACCAAAAGAACTTAATGTTAAAGGAGAAAAAGAGTTTAGAAATAAAGGTATAACTTATTGTGCAACTTGTGATGCTCCTTTATTTAGAGATAAAATAGTTGGAGTAATTGGTGGTGGAAATTCTGGCTTGGATGCTGTTTTACAACTTTCTCGCATCGCAAAAAAGATATATTTAATTGAGATTAAAGACCATTTAACTGGCGATTTTTTTGTTATTAATAAAATAAAAAAAATTGATAAAGTTGAAATTTTCACTAATACTAAAGTTGTTGAAATATATGGTGATAAATTTGTCCAAGGAATAAAAATAATTAAGAATAATGAAATTATAGAATTAAAAGTTGATGGTCTTTTTGTTGAAATAGGTTCTATTCCAAACTCTGAAATTATAGATTTTGTTGAAAAAAATCAATATAATGAAATAATAGTAGATTGTAAAAATAGAACATCTCATAAAGGTGTTTTTGCAGCAGGTGATGTGACAAATGTTTTTGCTAAGCAAATAATAGTTGCTTGTGGTGAAGGTGCAAAAGCTGCTATTTCTTCTTTTGAATATTTAAAATACTTATAAAAAATAGGCCTGTAAATGGTTATAGCAGTTATTGAAGATGAAAAGGATATACTTGATTTAGTGAGTTATCATTTAAAAAAATCAAATTTTAATGTAAAAGAATTTCAAAAAGGACAAGATTTTTTAAATTATATAAAAAAAGAAAAACCAGACCTTATAATACTTGATTTAATCCTTCCTGATATTGATGGACTTGAAATTTGTAAGTTCATAAAGAGGGATAACAATTTTTC
>JAMWCA010000139.1 GCA_023819545.1 Candidatus Omnitrophota bacterium | reverse complement strand
TACCAAATGAAAATATAGTTTATTTTGGAGATACAGCAAGAGTCCCTTATGGAACTAAATCTGAAAGAATAATTAAAAAATTTTCTCTTGAAAATGTTAAATTTCTTTTAAAATTCAATCCTAAATTAATAATTATTGCCTGTCATACTGCTTCTGCTTATGCCTTTAATTATTTGAAAAAGGAAATAAAAAGTGTTAATTTTATTGATGTCATTGAACCAACTGTAAAAAAAGTTGTAAAATTAACAAAAAATAAAAAAATCGCTGTTATTGGAACGACTGCTACAATTTCAAGTATGAGATATCAAAAATTGCTTTCTAAATATAGTGGATTGACTGTTTATACGAAAGATTGTCCTCTTTTTGTTCCTATTGTAGAAGAGGGATGGTTTGATAACGAAGTAAGTTATAAAATTGTTGAAATTTATTTAAATGAATTAAAAGAAAAAAACATTGACACCCTTGTTCTTGGATGTACTCATTACCCATACTTAAAAAAAACAATTAAAAATTTTATGGGTAAAAATGTTAATATAGTTGACGCCTCTTATGAAGTATCTATAAAAGCGAAAAAAATCATTGAAGAAAATGGTTTAGAAAATCAAAATGGAAAAGGAGAAATAAAACTTTTTTTCAGTGATATAAGTCCATATATAGAAAGAACAATTAAAATTCTTTTTGGTAAAAAAGTAAGATATAAACTGGTTAAAAATGTTTGAATTAAGAGTAAATGGAGAGTTTTCTTCTGCTCATAGTTTAAGAAACTATAAAGGCAAATGTGAAAATTTACATGGACATAATTGGAAGGTTGAAATTCTTGTTTCAGGTGAGTCACTTGATAGAGTTGGTTTACTTATAGATTTTAATATTTTAAAAAACAAACTTAATATTGTTCTAAAGATGCTTGACCATAAAAATTTAAATTTAATACCATTTTTTAAAGAAAGAAATCCGAGTTCAGAAAATATTGCTTTCTTTATATATAAAAAGATGGAGAAACTTCTTAAAATTTATCCTGTTAAAATAAAAAAGGTTACTGTTTGGGAAAACGAGAGACAATCTGCGAGTTATTATGAATAGAAACTTCTGGATAATTGAAATATATAAGAAAAAAAATATCAGAGATGTTTTTGGTCAAGATATTAAAAAAAGTATTGAAGAAATTGGTATTTCTGGAATTGAAGAAGTAAAAGTATCTAATTTATATAAAATTGAATGTAAAACAAATAAAAAAAATGTAGAAAAGATTGCAAAAGAACTTTTGATTGACAAAGTTTCTGAGGATTTCAGTATTTATAAAAAAACAAGAACAAAAAAAGATTTTTGGATAATAGAGATATTTTTAAAAGATGGAGTTACTGACCCTGTTGGTGAAACAGCAAGAAATACAATAATAGAAAGTAAAATTTTAGATCAAGTTGTTGTAAAAACAGGTAAAAAATATTATATTAAAGGAAAAGTAAACCAATTTCAAATAAAAGAAATATGCGAAAAAATACTTGCAAATACTTTAATCCAAAATTACTTTATTTTTAAAAAAGGATTTGATAAATGAATTATGTCAGAGAAATTGATATTTTAAATGCAGATGAAAAGACATTAATTGAAATCTCTGAAAAAAATCTTTTATCCCTTGATATAGAAGAAATGAAAAAAATAAAAGAATATTTTCTTTTAATTGGAAGGAATCCCACTGATTGTGAACTTGAATGTATTGCTCAAACATGGAGTGAACATTGCTATCACAAAACATTTAAAGCAGATATTCAATATATTGAAAAAATAAACAAAAAAACAAAAAAAGCCAATATATGTTTGTTAAAAGAGATAATGGAAGTTACAGAAAAGTTAAATTATCCTTGGTGTATTTCTGTCTTCAAGGATAATGCTGGGATTATAAAAATAAATGAAGAATATGGAGTTGCTTTTAAAGTTGAAACCCATAATCATCCTTCTGCCCTTGAACCATATGGAGGAGCAGGAACAGGTATAGGAGGAGTTATAAGGGACATCCTTGGTGTTGGTCTTGGAGCAAGACCAATTTTAAATACTGATATTTTTTGTTTTGGTTCACTTAATTTCCCTTATGAAAAATTGCCAGAAGGAGTTTTGCACCCAAAAAGAATTTTTAGAGGAGTTGTAAGTGGTGTAAGAGATTATGGAAACAGAATGGGTATTCCAACAGCAAATGGAGCAATAATCTTTGATGATGGATATATTTATAATTGTTTAGTTTACTGTGGATGTGTTGGAATCATTCCTGTTGATAAAATAGAAAAAAAGGTAAATGATGGAGATCTAATTGTTGTTATTGGAGGAAGAACTGGAAGAGATGGAATTCATGGAGCGACTTTTTCTTCTACAAGTTTGAAGGAAAACATTCCGACAAGTGTTGTTCAAATTGGAAATCCTATAGTTGAAAAAAAATTCCAGGAAGTTTTACTTGTTGCTCGTGATTTAAACCTTTATAATTCTATCACTGATTGTGGAGCAGGTGGCTTTTCATCTGCAATTGGTGAAATGGGAAAGGATATTGGTGCAATTGTTTATCTTGAAAAAGTCCCTCTTAAATATGAAGGTCTACTTCCATGGGAAATATTTTTATCTGAATCTCAGGAAAGAATGGTTCTTGCTGTTCCAGAGAAAAATCTTAAAAAACTAATAGACCTTTTTTCTTGTGAAGAAGTTGAAGCAACTGTAATAGGAAGATTTGTAAAGACAGGGAAATTAACTGTTTATTATAAAAATCAAATCGTTTGTGATATTGATATGAATTTTCTACATAAAGGAATACCAAAAAAAAATCTTAAAAGTTTTTTTGAAAAAAAAGAGGAAAGACCAGTTTATTTCAAATCAAAAAATCTTAAAGAAGAGATTTTAAAATTACTTTCAAGCCCTATTATATCTTCAAAAGAAGAGATTGTCCATCAATATGATCATGAAGTTGGAGGAAGAACTGTTCTAAAACCTTTTGTTGGATATGAAAGTAAAGGTGTATCAGATGGTGTTGTTTTAAAACCATTTTATGATAGTTATGAGGGTTTAGTCATTGGTTGTGGCATAAATCCATTTTATGGTGAAATTGATCCTTATTATATGTCTGGTTGTTGTATTGAAGAATGTTTAAGAAATATTGTAAGTTGTGGCGGAGACCCAGAAAAAATTGCAATACTTGATAATTTTTGTTGGGGAAATATTTCTGATGAGAAAGAACTTGGAAATCTGGTTAGATGTGTAAAAGGATGTAAAGATTATGCATTAAAATATAAAGTTCCATTCATATCAGGGAAAGATAGTTTAAATAACTATTTTAAAGGGAAAGATGGGAAAATTGTTTCAATCCCTGGGACTCTTCTTATTTCAGGGATAGGAATAATTGAAGATGTTAGGAAAATCTGTTCTACTGAATTTAAAAAACAAGGAAATCTTATTTTTCTCCTTGGAAAGACATTTAATGAACTCGGTTCATCCCAATTTTACAAATTAAATGGGATAAAAGGAGGCATTGTCCCAAAGCCAAGACCAGAAAAAGCATTATCTTTGATGAAAAAAATACATCTTGGTATTAAAAATCGGTTAATAAAAAGTTGTCATGACTGTTCTGATGGCGGCTTAATTACAGCATTATGTGAAATGATGATAGG
>JAMWCA010000138.1 GCA_023819545.1 Candidatus Omnitrophota bacterium | reverse complement strand
GTTCCAATTCCAACAAAAGGGTCCAAAACGAGCTCTCCTTTATGAGTAAAAATCTCAATACATTTTTTAGGCAACCCAATTGGAAAAACAGCAGGATGTATTTCTTTATCTCTTATATCTCTTTTTTCGTAATAAAATTCCCAAATAGCAACTTGTCCCTTTACCCATTCTTTCGGAGATATACAACTTAAATAATTTTCAGGACAATTACAAGTTTTTTCATAATTGATTTCAAGGAAGTTATTTTCTTTATATTCTGTCATTATTTCTTTCACTTTAAGTTTTCTTTTTTTCATAATAGTCCAATATCTTTTCTATAGTGTTTTCCTTCAAAATCTATTGTTTGGACTGCTTTGTATACTTTTCCCCTAAGTTTTTCTATATCTTTATCAATTCCACAGACACCTAAAACTCTTCCTCCATCGGTTAATATTTTACCATTTTCAAGTTTTGTTCCAGCATGAAATAAAACCACATCTTCCACTTTATCAAGATTTTTTATTTCTTTTCCTTTCTCATATTCCCCTGGATAACCTTTTGAAGCAAGGATTACACATAATGATTTTTCTTCTTTCCATTTTATATTTATTTTGTTCAAACTTCCTTCAATAACACTTTCACAAACTTCAACTAAATCACTTTCCATCCTCGGTAAAATTACTTGTGTTTCAGGGTCTCCAAATCTTACATTATATTCAAGAACATATGGACCTTGGTTTGTTATCATTAAACCAAAATATAAAACACCTCTATAATCAATATTTTCTCTTTCAAAACCTTTTAATGTTGGTTCTACAATTTTTTTCTTAATTTCTTGTTCAAGTTCTTCGTTAAAATAGTTAGGAGGCGAATAACAACCCATTCCTCCTGTATTTGGTCCTTTATCATCATCAAACACTCTTTTATAATCCTTTGCTGGAACCATCGGAATGTATGTATTTGTATCAGTAAATATTAAATAAGACAATTCTTTCCCAACTAAACAATCTTCTATTACAACTTTGGTCTCACCTTTAAAAATTTTTTTAATAAATATTTCTTCAAGATAATTCTTCCCTTCTTGATAATTTTCAATAACTCTAACTCCTTTTCCTGCTGCAAGTCCATCAAATTTAATTACATAAGGCAATTTTCTTTTTTCAATAATCTTTACACTCTCTTCAAATGAATCTGTTATTTGAAAATCAGCAGTTGGAATATTATATTTTTTCATAAATTCTTTTGCAAAACACTTTGATGATTCAAATAAAGCAGCTTTTTTTGTTGGACCAAAAATTTTATATCCCTTACTTTTAAAAAAATCAACAATTCCTTCTGAAAGTGGATTTTCAGGACCTACAATTATCAAATCAATCTTATTTTCTTCTGATATCTCCAATATTTCATTAAAATTACTTGAATCTTTTTTTACACATTGTCCAATTTGAGCAATACCACCATTCCCTGGAATAGCAAAAATCTCGTAATCTTTGGAATAACTTTTTATTTTCCAGCAAATTGCATGTTCTCTTCCACCACCACCTATTATCAAAATTTTCATTTGCAAATTCAAAAATTTTCTCTTACTTTAAGTTAAGTTTTTCACTCCAAACCTTTATAAAATATTCAAAAGACCTATTATATGTTTTTTCTGCATCAGAAGGGAAAAGACATCCGGGCAATTCTTTTCTTGACCAGTGAGACCTTAAACATTCACAACAAACCCCTCTTTTAGAACAACCTGTATATGAACAACCACAATACTTTAAATTCTTCTCAATATTTAAACATTCAGCCATTTATACCTCCTGTTTGTTTAATATATCTTTAAGTTTACTATGAAAGCAGAAATTTGTAAAATAATTGTAAAGTATAAATAGAACTTTGATACAGTTGTATATCACTCTCCAATAATTTTTGTTTCTTCGTCAAGATATATTCCTCTTAAATTCATCTCAAGTGTGTGAGGAGAAGGAGAGGCAGCAAAACCAACTTCTTGAGTTATTATATCATTTTGGATTAATTGAACAAGGTGTTTATTAAATGTAAGCATCCCTTCTTCTTTATCAGCAGCCATTGCTGAATAAAGTTTATTTATTCTGTTATCTTGAATTAGTTTTGAAATTACAGGTGTAACTATCATAATTTCACAAACAGGAACAAGTCCACTACCATCTTTTTTTGGAACAAGTTTTTGACATATTGTTGCTCTTAAATGATAAGCAAGAATTTTTCTTACCTGTTCATGCTGACTTGAAGGGAAAAAATCAAGTATTCTTGTAATAGTTGTTATTGTATCAATTGTATGTAAAGTTGAGAAAACAAGATGACCTGTTTCACATGCACTTATTGCTGCTTGAAATGTATCTACATCTCTTAATTCTCCAATTAAAATAATATCTGGGTCTTCTCTTAAAACATGTTTTAAAGCAGTGGAAAAAGAAAGTGTATCTATTCCAACTTCTCTCTGGTTTATTATTGATTTTTTATCTGTATAAAGGTATTCAATAGGGTCTTCAATTGTAACTATATGTTCAACTCTCTCATTATTTATTATTTCAATCATCGCTGCAAGAGTTGTTGATTTTCCACATCCAGTTGGACCTGTAACAAGAACCAGTCCATCATTATATAAAGCAATTTTTCTTAAAACAGGTGGAAGATTAAGTTCTTCCAGTGAAGGTATTCTGTCTTTTATTCTTCTCATTACAAAACCTGGATAACCTCTCTGCCAAAATGCATTTACTCTGTATCTTCCAACTTCAGGATTATCAAATGCAAAATCCGATTCTTTCTCTTTCTTAAAATTAACTTTTTCTTCTTCTGGCATAATTATATCTAAAATTTTTAAAAGTTCTTCATTAGTTAATACACCTTCCCATTCCTCTATTTCTATTAATTCACCTTTAATTCTTAAAATAGGTTTTCTTCCAAATTTCAGATGCAAATCTGAAGCATCTTTCTCCTTCATTAATTTCAGAAGAGAAAAAAAGTCATTCATTTTTTTTAATTTGTTCTTTCCTTAAATATTCTTCTATTGCAACATGTATTAAATTTTCATTTTTTTTAATTTCTATTGAAGGTAATGCACCCTTCATCAAATCATGTGCTCTTTTTGAAACTTCTAATATTGCCTCATAAATATTTTTATTCTTATCAATCAAATCAAGTACTTTCAAATTTTTATTTTCCATTTTTTACAAAAGTTTTATTATTACCTTTTCAGCACCATCACCCCTTCTAAATCCAACTTTTATTATTTGAGTATATCCACTATTTCTATCTGTATACTTTTTAGAAATATCAACTATTTTCTTTACAGTTTGGGGATGGTTAACAAATTGATTTATTTTCCTTATATCTGCCAAGGTCCCTTTTCTACCAAGAGTTATTAATCTTTCAACAACTCTTTTTAATTGTTTTGCTTTTGACATAGTTGTTGTTATTTTCTGATTTTGGAAAAAACTTATAGTCATATTTCTCATCAAAGCTTTCCTGTGTGATTTGTTTCTACCAAGTTTTTTCTTAGTATCTCGTCTATGCCTCATTTTTCTCTCCTTTTGTTGAAACACTTTCTGAAGTAGTTTTAAGAGAATACCCTATCTTTTTCAATGCATTCTCTATCTCTTCAATAGATTTTCTACCAAGATTTTTAATTTCTTCAAGAACTTCAATTGGTGT
>JAMWCA010000137.1 GCA_023819545.1 Candidatus Omnitrophota bacterium | reverse complement strand
TTATTTTCACAAAACTTTGTGGGGATTGTTAGTGGAGAAATTTCAAGAAAAAATTTAAGTATAGTTAATATATATTTACCATTTACTAAAATAGATAAAATCATAATTGGAACTCCTGGATTTTCTGTTAAAGGATTAAGTTCTGACGATGTTTATACAGTCCAACAAGTTGAACACCTTATTAAAAAAGCACAAAAAGTAATTATTGTTGCAGATGATTCAAAAATTGGTAGGGAATGTATTTACCAAACAAGAAGTATTAGGATGATTAAAATGGATTTAAAAAATAAAAAAGAATATATCCTTATAACAAACTCTTCAAATGAAAAAAGTTTTATTTCCACAATAAAAAGATTTAAAGAGATAGGTATAAAAGTTGTTATTGTTTAAAAAGGAGGAAGAAAAATGATCAGATGTGATTTATGTGGCAGGGAAAAGGATGAAAAAGAAATTTATGCTTATTATCCAGAAGATTCAACATTTATATGTAAAGAGTGCTTTGATAAGAATAAAGAAGAAAAAGAAGAGGATGAATAATGTGTGGAATTTTTGGTTTTAAAGGGAAAGGAAATGTAAGGGGAATAATAAAAAATGGTTTAAAAACTCTTGAATATAGAGGGTATGATTCCTGTGGATTTTTTTTAAATAATAAAAATTTCACCCTTTTTGATAAAAAAGTAGGGAAGGGGAAAATTGATGAACTTGTTTTATCACTTCCTTTTAAAATAGAGGAAGAAGTTATTGTTCTTTCTCATACAAGGTGGGCAACTCATGGACAAATATCTGAAGATAATGCACATCCTCATTTTGACTGTAAAAAAGAAATAGTAATTGTTCATAATGGGACTATTGAAAATTACCAATTTTTAAAAAGAGACCTTGAAAAGAAAAAACATAAATTTATTTCCCAAACAGATACAGAAGTTTTAGCGCATTTAATAGAAGAAAATCTTAAAAAAGATAAAAATATATTTTTCGCTGTTATTTCTGCTTTGAAAGAAATAGAAGGTTCATTCGCTTTTCTAATTACAAAAAAAGGTGAAAATTTAATTATAGGAGCAAAGAAAAACCTACCTCTTGTTATAGGTTTTGATGGAGATAATTATTATTTTTCCTCAGACCCAATCCCAATAGCGAAATATACAAACAAAATCCTTTTTCTACAAGATGATGAAATTTTTTGTCTTGACTCAAAAATTAAATTTTATAACTTTAAAAAAAATATTCAAATAAAAAAAGAATTTGATGAAATTGATTTAAAGGAATATAAAATAACAAAAGGGATTTTTGATGCATATATGATTAAGGAAATTTATGAACAACCAGAAGCAATAGAGAAAACATTAAAATATTTTTTAGATGAGACATTTGAAAGATTATTAAAACAACCGATGCCTGAAAGAATTATTATAACAGGTTGTGGAACAAGTTGGCATGCAGGACTAATAGGTGAATATATGATTGAAAAAATTATTAGGATACCTGTTGAGGTAGAGTATGCATCAGAATTGAGATATAAAAGTCCTGTTGTTGATGAAAATACTCTTCTTATTGCAATTTCACAGTCAGGAGAAACAGCGGATACTCTTGGAGCAATAAAGAAATTAAAGGGGAAATGTAGAATTTTTTCAATTTGTAATGTAGAAAAAAGCTCTATAGTAAGAGAAAGCGATTTTACACTTTTAACTAAGGCAGGACCTGAGATTGGTGTTGCATCCACAAAATCTTTTACATCTCAAATTCTCATTTTATACCTTTTTTCTCTTACCTATCTTTTTAAGAAAAGAAAAATAGACAGAGAAAAATTTAATGATATTTGTAATGAAATATTAAAAATTACAGAAAAAATTAGTTTTTTTCTTAATAATAATAATGTTGAAAAAATTGCAGAAAAACTGATTTATAAAACAAATGCTTTATATCTTGGTAGAGGAATAAATTTTCCAATTGCGCTTGAGGGTGCTTTGAAATTGAAAGAAGTAAGTTATATACATGCTGAAGGTTATCCTGCAGCAGAAATGAAACATGGTCCTATTGCTCTAATAGATGAAAATATGCCTGTAATCTTTATTTGTGTTAAGGATAAACTAATGAAGAAAGTACTAATTAATATGGAAGAAGTAAAAACGAGAAAAGGATTTATAATTTCTGTGTGTGATTTCATTTCAGAAGATATAAAAAAATTATCTGATGATATAATTTTAATTCCTCATGTAAGTAATGAGTATATGAAACCATTTTTAACTGTAATTCCTCTCCAATTACTTTCTTATTATGTAGCAAATAAAAAGGGGATTGATGTTGATAAACCAAGAAATCTTGCAAAATCAGTGACTGTTGAATAAATTTTTAACTTTTTGCTATTGTAACGATTATAATTTTCTTCGCACCATTTTCCAACAAAATCTTTTTACATTCTTGTGTTGTTGCACCAGTTGTATAAACATCATCAACAAGGAGAATTGTTTTATTCTCTATAATATTTTTATTTTTTATTTTAAAACTGTTTTTCACATTTTCTTTTCTTTGTTTTTCACTTAATTCTGTTTGAGAAATTGTATCTTTTGATTTTATTAAGACATTCTGATAGATTTTTTTATTAAGTTTCTTTGCAAGATAATTTCCAACAAGAGCACTTTGATTAAAACCTCTTAAAAACTCTTTTCTCCAGTGAAGAGGGACAGGAATAATTATATCAAATTCAATTTTTTCTTTTTTAATTTTTTCTTCAATAAGTAAGGCAAAATTTTTAGCATAATACTTTCTTCCATTATATTTATATTTTATAATTGCTTCTTTTAAAGGTCCTTCATATCTTCCTATATGAAATCTATTTTTAAATTTTTCGTTTATAAATATTATTTTTGAAAAACATTCATCACAAAAACCATAATTTTTTTCTTTACTTCTTTCACAACTTATACATTTTTTTTCAAATAGTTGTTCTATAATTAGACATACAAATCTATTTATCTTAAAATAAAATTTATGAAATTTAAGACAAAATATATTTTTAAGGGTTTTTTGGTTAATTTTTTCTTCTCCTTTTTTATATTACTTTTGATTTTTATGCTTAAAAGTTTCTTTCAAATTTTTGACCTTATTGTTAAAGGAAGTTTTTCTTTTATCCCACTTTTAAAATTTTTTATATTTACAATTTTAACATCTTGCGAATATATAATCCCTCTTACCATTCTTGTTTCTTCAATGTCTTTTTTTTCAACACTTCATTCTGATAGAGAATTACAAATTTTTGCATTTTCTGGAATTTCAACTCCTATTATAATCAAACCACTTATAATTTTTTCTATTATTTTTACACTTTTTCTTTTTTATTTCAATCTCTTTATTCTTCCCTGTGTAAGGTTTGCTAATAAAAATGTTATTCATCAATTGAAAATAAGAAATCCACTTTCAATAATAATTGAAAAAGAAATGATAAAAGATATCCCAAATATAACAATTTATATAGGAAAAGTTTTTAGAAATTTCAATCTGAAAAATATTTCAATTACTAAAAGAGAAAGAAATTCAACAATCTTTTTAAAGGCAGAAAAAGGTAAAGTTGTCTATAACCAAAAAGAAAATAAACTTGTTTTTATTCTTGAAAATGGGAACTTTTTGAATTATACTGAAAATTCAGTAAATTCAGTTGACTTTGAGAAATATGTATTTAATATTCAATT
>JAMWCA010000136.1 GCA_023819545.1 Candidatus Omnitrophota bacterium | reverse complement strand
TCGTGAGGTTCTTTTTTCTGATCTGAATATTCATCTTTTTCGTTTTGAGGATTTTGAAAAGGTTCAAAACAAATGGTGTTGTCTTTTCTTTTTAAAATACCACTTGAAAAAATATAGAAATTCTTTTTCATTTTAAACTCTTAAACATAACATAATTCATAATATGAGCATTTTCTACAAAATGGTTTCCGTATAACTTTCGGTGGATGTGGTTGTTTAATAATTAACAAGATATCATTAATTGCCTCTACTAATTTTTTTTCATCATCTGGAGTTAGTTCAACATTAAAAGTTTTTTTTAGTTTTGGATAATCAATAACTCCTTTAACATTCTCTATTCCAAATTTTTTCAATTGAAAGATGTAGAATTTAACTTGCCAGATATGGAGTTCATCAAATTTATCAGACTTTTTAATTTCATGAATTGTATTTGTCCTTTTATCAAAAAAATCTATAACAAAACTGAATTTTTCATTTTCAAAATGAATTTCATGTTTTTTTCTTTCATATGTTGATTCAGAAATAAATTTACCTATTGCCACGAGCTCACTTGTATGTTCCATACCAATTGAATTAGAAAAAAACCAGAGATGTCTTTTACAATGAAAATAATAATTTATATGAGTACCGGTTATTTTAATCATAAGATGTTTGCAAGATGTGATAACTCTTGATTTATATTTTTATCCAATCCTTTCTGGCTATCATAATTATAGTTGACAAAAAAGATATTTTCGGTCCAATTAATCAATTTTATTTTGTGTTCCTCTTTCAAATTAATTTCATTTTCGATTTCTTCCAGCCATTTACTAACACTTGCAAATTTAGATTGATTTTTCAAGCCATTAACATTAATAACAAATTCAGAGATAATTTTTTCTTTGAACATGGTGTATGGTCTTTTTTCATCAATATATTTCATGCAGTAATAAGCAATTGCATTTTTTAGTTCTTCTTTTCGATTTTCAGGGATAACCTGGTAACTTATCATTGATCTAAATTTTTTCTGGGCATCGGATTTTTTATCTGACATGTAACCTGCATCCAATAACTCCAAAGTAAGGTAAAAATCTTTTAAGTAGTCAGATTTTTCTCTATACTTTAATAAATAGCCATAAAGCTTATTAACAAGTTCAAATTTTTTAAATTCAGATAAAATAATTTCTCCATTTTGAAGATCTAAAGATAATTTTTCTAGTTTGTTTTTCTTTTTACTTTTCTCACTATAATAATTTGCAATTTCATCTTCCAGGTTAATAGTTTTATCTATTTCACTTTGTAATAATTTAAGTGTTAAATTGACCAGTTCAGCTTTATAAACTTTTCCATTTCCTGATTCAAGCCCATTAGAGTAAACTATAATTTTTACATTGCTTTCTCCAATATGTTTGTAATTATTGCGATATCTACGCAAAACTCTCCCCATCCTTTGAATAAGTGAATCAAGAGGAGCTATTTCTGTAAAAAGAAAATCAGCGTCTATATCCAATGCAGCTTCCAGTACTTGAGTAGAAATTAGAATTTTACCTTCTACTTCATTCTGAGATTTAGGATTTTGAAATTCTTTTTCAATTTTTTTTCGAATATTTTCTCGATCATTAAAAGTAAATCGTGAATGTAACAAGAATATTTTAATGGATTCTCGGTCACAAATATTTTTAAGTTCTTCAAATACTGTTTGTGCAAGTGCAATCGTATTGAGTATTACCAAAACTCGATTTCTTTTGCCAAGATCTATAATTTGATTTAATAAATCACTATCAATAGAAAATTCCGAACCGTATTTTGATTTCGAATTATTAATAATATGAAACTTAATTTTATGTTTTTTGAGACTTTTAAGATCACTTTTATTTTTTTCATATAAATTAACTACCTGAATCGATGTGGATCTCTGTTTTATTTCATATTCAATGAATGCAGGGAAGGTAGCAGTCATAAGTAATGAATTACTTCCCATATTATTAACATCTTCAATAAATTTAACAATAATTGCTGAAGCAACAGGATCATACGCCTGAACTTCGTCTACAATTAATTTAGCATAAGAAAATATTGAATAGATTTTTTCATAACCTGGTGGACGCAAAGCATAAGGGAAAAATTGATCGCCAGTGGATATTGTAACCGGGAATGCTAATTGTCTTGCTGTATCATATTGAAGGATAGAATATTCTTGGTCTTCAGAACCAATCAAATAGATATCTGCATCAAAATGAAGTAGACCAACTTTTTCAATAATTTTAGTTTGTTGTGAAGTGTTATCAAGAACATCTTTGTTTGTATTAAAAATTTCAGAGGCTCTTTCATAAATTTGTTCAACAGCTGCTCTTAGTGGTAAAGTATAGAAGAATTTTTCGCCAGCACCCCATAAAAATGCAAATTCTGTTTTTCCAATCCCTGTTGGAGCAATTAAAATAGTATTATTGTTTTTAGTAAGTTCAATTACCTGCAACTGCCAAATATCCTGAGAAGAAATTAAATTGGCTCTCTTTTTAATTTGATCTATTGTATTTTGTATTACAGTATTATAGTTAGGTGGAAAAATTTCAATTGGTAAATCATAGTTTCCTTCTTCTTCACAAAATGATGCGAAATGATCGCATCTTATTAAGAATCCAGCAATTAAAATCCAGTCAATAATTTTTTTATTTATTATTTCTATTCGTTTTGGCAAGTAGTAAAGTTGATAAGGTGGAATAACATATTCATAAAACGGGAGTTGTTTTTCACCTGATAATCCCTCAAGCATATATTCATCAAGCTCAATTAAATTGATATTAAAACCATTTACAGACTTCATTTCATCCTTTAGATTATTTATTAATGCTTTCTTAAAATCATCAGGTTTATTCATTAGTTTTTCAAAATTTTTATTTCCATATCTAAATAAATCTTCGAACTTATCTTTCCAGTGATGAAAAGCAACCGCAGATAGGATGAATTTTTCAATATCGCTATCGTTAATACCATGGTTTAAGAGTTCTCTTTTGAGTTCATTTTTATTAATGAATAGAACTGATAAGATGGAGTGATAGATTTCAACGGAGACATCAAAAGGTTTGTAATTAAGGTTTCCAAGATTTTTTCTTTGAAAATATGGAAGAACTTTGCCAATATCGTGAAGTTGAATAGCAAGCTCTATAGGTTTATGTAGTTCAGGTTTTAGTTTATTTTTTAATTGATCAAATTTTTCAAGAATATGATTTATATGTTCACTTAAGGTAATTATAATTTCTCTATTATTGTTTGAATCAATTTTTTTTCTTTTAGCCCAGATTGGATTAATAGCATTCATTGAAAATCTCCTAAAAATATTGGAATCATAAGTTCCTTATCAATTAAAATCATAGTATTGATAATTTTACCTTCGTTTAACTTAGTTCTGATATATTGAAAAATTCTTTTACCACCACGATTAAAGGATTCCTGATAGTTTTCAATTATTGAAAACACAGGTAAGTTATACATGATACCTTCAAAGTCATTAAAATTGATACTATATGAATTATAATGATAAATTTTTTCAGGAATCCAGAAAAAGTAACCAAAATTTTTATCAAGTCTCCGATAATTTATATCATTTAAATCAAGGAATTTTGGTAGTTCTTTAATTATTATCCAATCTTCAGCTCGACCAAGATGTAAAACTTCTAAACGTGTTTGGGGATTTAAAATATTATTGTAAATTTTTTGAAGGAAGTAT
>JAMWCA010000135.1 GCA_023819545.1 Candidatus Omnitrophota bacterium | reverse complement strand
CTTCTTCCACAAATAATTATGAAAAAAATTATTATAAGCAAAGGCAAATTTTTCCTTATCTTTCTCATTTTTCTAATATTATTTTCCCATAATATTTGGATGTATTACCAAGAATTTCTTCAATTCTTAAAAGTTGATTATATTTGCACAATCTTTCAGACCTGCTTAATGAACCACTTTTAATCTGACCTGCATTAGTCCCTACTGTTAAATCTGCAATAAAAGTATCTTCTGTCTCACCACTTCTATGAGAAATTATTGTTTTGTAACCATTCATTTTAGCTATCTCAATTGTTTCAAGTGTTTCTGTTAAAGTTCCTATTTGATTGACTTTTATTAAAATTGCATTTGCTATTTTTTGTTTTATACCTTGTTTGAAAATTTTTGGATTTGTAACAAATATATCATCTCCAACAAGTTGAATTTTACTCCCAAGTTTCTCTGTTAATCTCTTCCAACCATCCCAGTCATTTTCAGCAAGCCCATCTTCAATAGAATAAACTGGATATTTTTCAACAATTTTTTCATAAAATTCAATTAATTCATCAGAATTTACCTTTTTTCCTTCAAAATTATAAAGTCCATCTTCATATAAAGAAGAGGCAGCAGTATCAATAGCAAGAAAAATATCTATTCCTGCTTTATATCCTGCCTTTTCAATTGCTGACAATATAAGTTGTATTGCCTCTTCATCATTGTTTAAATTTGGTGCAAAACCACCTTCATCTCCTACTGAAGTTGAATATCCTTTTTCTTTTAATATTTTCTTTAAATGTTGGAAAACCTCTGCAACCATTCTATATCCTTCACTAAAAGTTTCTGCACCTAAAGGAACTATCATAAACTCCTGAATATCTAAATTATTATCAGCATGAAGTCCTCCATTTATAACATTACACATAGGAACAGGCATTACATTTGCATAAATTCCACCTATATAGGAATAAAGAGGAACATTTAAAACATTGGCTGCAGCACGTGCAACTGCTAAACTAACTCCAAGGATTGCATTTGCTCCTAATCTTGATTTATTTTCTGTTCCATCAAGTTCAATCATTTTATAATCAATACCTCTCTGATCAAAAACACTTTCTCCTTCAATTTCAGGACCAATTATTTCATTTATATTTTTTATTGCTTTTTTAACACCTTTACCAAGAAATTCTCTATCTCCATCTCTCAATTCAAGTGCTTCCCTCTCCCCTGTTGATGCACCTGAAGGAACTGCTGCTCTTCCAATAGTTCCATCTTCTAACATTACTTCTACTTCAACTGTCGGATTCCCTCTTGAATCAAGAATTTGCCTTCCATATACACTTATAATTTCCATTTTTACCTCCTTAATTACCTCTTCAATTTTAAATTTATTATAAACTTAAATCAATTGATTTTCAATTAAAAATTTTTTAAGTTCAATCAAATTATCAAAAATTAGAGGATTTTTATATTTTAAAAAGTCATCTTTTTTACTTGAACCTGTAAGAACTATATAAGTATCAACTCCTGCATTTTTTCCTGTTTCATAATCAATATCCATATCTCCAACATAAAAAGATTTTTCTTTTTTAAAATTTGAAGTTTGTAAAATTTTAAAGATTATTTCAGGATTTGGTTTTGGATTTTTAACATCATCTGCACACATTATTATATCAAAATAATTTTCAATTTCTGCCTCTTTTAATAAAGAATTTACACAGAATTTTGACCTATTTGTTGCAAGAGCAATTTTTATATCTCTATTTTTAAGTTCGTTTAAAATCTCAACACAGCCCTTTAACAATTTAACATTCCCTGGTAAAAATTTTAAATAATTTTCCCTGTAAAGATTATGAGCAATTTCTAAATATTTTTGTCCAAAAAGGGTTAAAATCAATTTCTGGTCTCCTCCTCCAACACTTCTTTTAACTGTTTCATAATCAAACCTTTTAAATTTAATCTTTTCAGATATAAAATCTATTGTTTTGTAAATTGAATTATATGCATCTATCAAAGTTCCATCAAGGTCAAAAATTGCAATTTTCTTTTTCATAAGTAGAAAAATAATATACTAAACCTTTCTAATTTTCAAATGTCTAATTAATAAAAGGAGGAAAAAAATGAAGAAAATTTTTATTCTACCCGTTTTAATAACTATAATAGTTTTATCTAATCTTGAAGCACAAACTCAAAAACAGAATTTGCCACCTCAAAGAGAAGAGATTGAAAAATTGCTAAAAGAAAAAAGGGAACGAATTGAAAAATTAATTGAAGAAAAATCTATTTTAAAAGAAAAACTTAAAGAGATACTTGAAACTCAAAAAAGAATAAAAGAAATTGAAAGAAAAGAAATAGAAAAAGACCCTGAATTAAAAAATCTACAAAACCAGATAATCAACTTAAGATTACAATTGATGCAGAAAATTCAAGAAAAATTAAAGGATGACGAAGAATATCAGAGATTGAAAGAAAAAATGAAAGAAAATGAGGAAAAAATTAAAAGACATATCAAAGAAAATATAAAAAAGAGAGGAGGTGAAAAGATATGAAAAAATTAATTGTTTCTATTTTAATTGGTTGTTTACTTGTTGGACTTACATATGTTAATGCACAGGAAAGAAGGGAAAAAAGAGAAGGTCTACCGCAATTTCAAAAGGAAAAAAGAGAAGGAGTATTTGGAGAAGGGTTTGAAATAAAAAAGAAAATGAGAGAAATAGAAATACAGACAATACAGTCAGACCCAGAATTAAAAAGATTGGATGAGCAGATTAGACAGCTTCAAAAACAACTTGATGAGAAACTTCAGCAAAAATTAAGTTCAAATGAGGAATATCAGGAATTAAAGAAAAAGCAGGAAGAGATGCAAAAACAGTGGAAAGAAAGAATGAGAGAAAGATTGGAAGAACGAGAGAAAAAATAAAAAGATGTATCTTTTAGGGGCTACTTAAAAAAGTAGCCCCTTTTATTTTTTTTATTATATGGTATTATTTTTATATGACAGGAATTGATTTTATAGTTTTGATTATTTTTTGTAGTGGTATATTAACAGGAATTTTAAGGGGTTTTATTGGCGGTATAATAGATATAATTGGAATTTTTGGTGGTGTCTCACTTGCTTCAATTGCCTATAAAGCACCTGTTAATCTATTCAGAAGATTTAATATAATTGGAACTCCTGTTGATATCCTTTTTTTCCATCTCTTTTCCTTTCTTTTTATTCTTTCAGTTGTAGTTGGTATTGAAGTTTTAAGAAAAAAGGTCTATATAAAACATATTGTAGATAGAATTTTTGGTTTTTTCACTGGAATTATTGAAGGTTTGTTTTTCTCTGCATTCCTTTTAAATATTATGAGTTCTTCACCAAATTCTGCTAAAGAAATTGACCAAGCAAGATTTACAAAATATATAATAAGATTTGTTCCAGGTATTTACTTTAAAAGCGACAAAATTGGAATAACATTGCCAAAATTAATTGCTCTTCCTAAAAATTATCAAGATGAATTTGATAGAGATAAATTAACAATCTCTTTTCAGAAAATAAATTTCTATAAAATGAAAGGCACCTGTTTAAATTGTGGAGGAGAAGTTGAATTTTCTGGATATTTTCTTAAAGCAGGAACAAGTGTAATACCAAAATTTACCTGTAAAAATTGTGGAAGAACTTCTGATGGATGTCAAACATTTGAAATTTTCCATTTTTTATATAATCAATGCCCTGTTGAATTAGCAAGAAAA
>JAMWCA010000134.1 GCA_023819545.1 Candidatus Omnitrophota bacterium | reverse complement strand
TGATTTTAATTGACGAAGGGAAAATAGTTGAAATTGGAACATATGAAGAATTAAAAGAAAAAAGTAAACATCCAATAATAAGAAGTTATGTAGAAATAGGGGGAGAAAATGGACAAAAGAATAACAACTGAATTAAAAGTTGGTGTCTTTGTTTTTACTGCAATTATAGGAATTATTATTTTTATATTTACTCAAACAAGGTTAAGTAAATGGACTGGATACGAGATAGGAGTTTTGTTTGATTATGTTAGTGGTCTTGAAATAGGTAGTCCTGTTAGAGTAAGTGGAGTAAGGGTTGGAGAAGTTAAAAAAATTGAGATACTATATGAAGAAAAACCTAAAGTTTTAGTTAAGTTGAAAATAAATCCAAAAATAAGAATAGGTAAAAATAGTAGATTTACAATCAAAACACTTGGGATTATCGGAGAAAAATATATAGAAATATTTCCATCAACTGGAAAAGATTTTGTAAACAGAGGAGAAATAGTTGAGGGTGAAAATCCTTTGTCTGTTGATAAAATTGCAAATATGGGAGAAGAGATACTTGTGAATTTAAATAAGATATTGTCAGATGTTAGGGAGATAACAGGCGATAAGGAAGTAAAAAGTTGGATAAAAGAGATACTTGCAGATTCTAAAACTACAATAGAAAAAATAAATAATTCTTTTGAAAAAATAGACCAACTTGCTGATGGACTTGCAAAAACAAATCAGAATTTGAATTCTTTTATTGAAGAAAACTCTCCTATTATTAAAAAAGTAATAGAAGATACAGATCAATTCCTTGTTTCAGGGAAAAAAGAGATGGAAGAGACAATGAGAGATATAAGAAATTTCTTAACTCTTAAAGATAAAGCAGATACACTTCTTTCAAGTTTTACAGATGCATCTTATGAGATTAAAAACGCCTCAATAGAATTTAAAACCACATCATTACAGATAAAAGAATTTTTTGAAAAGATTGGAAAAGAAGGTCTTATAGCAAAAATTATGAAAGAAGAACAAATGATAGATGAGATTAAAAAAGAAATAGAGATTTTAAAAGAAACAACTGTAAAAATTAAAGATGCATCTGGAAAGTTAAGTTCAACTTTAGAAAACCTGAATATAATTTTAACAGATTTAAAATCAGGTAAAGGGAGTATGAGTAAATTTTTATATAGCGATGAACTCTATAATGAAGTTTTAAATTTTGTTAAAGAAATAAGAGAAAATCCTTGGAAACTATTTTTTAGAAGAAAATGAAGAAAGAAAAGAGTATATTTATTTGTTCTGAATGTGGATATCAATCTATTAAATCTCTTGGGAGATGTCCGAATTGTGGTCAATGGAATACTTTTATAGAAGAATACTACACATCTACTGAAAAATTTGAAGGTAAAGAAATAATCTATCCAAAAAAATTATCAGAGATTGAAGTTGAAGAAAAGGGAAGGATAAAAACAGGGATTGAAGAATTTGATAGAGTCCTTGGTGGTGGGATTGTTAAAAAAAGTTATATACTTATTTCAGGTGAGCCAGGTGTAGGTAAGTCAACTTTACTATTATCTGTATGTGGAAATTTAGCTAAAAATGGATATAAGATTCTTTATATAAGTGGTGAGGAATCAGAAAATCAAATAAAGATGAGGAGTAAACGGCTTGGTATTGAATCAGAGCAAATATATTTATTGGCAAGTTCAGAAATAAATACAATTAAAAATGGACTTGAAAAAATAAAGCCAGATTTTATAATTGTAGATTCAATTCAAACTGTCTATAATCCAGAAATACCAACAATTCCAGGTTCAGTGACACAAGTAAGAGAAAATGCTAATTTTTTTATGAGATATACAAAGAATAATGATTGTTCAACATTTCTTGTAGGACATATAACAAAAGAAGGAGTTGTTGCAGGCCCAAAAATTCTTGAACATATTGTTGATGCAGTGATTTATTTTGAAGGAGATGTAAGAACAAATTTAAGAATATTAAGAAATATAAAAAATAGATTTGGTTCAACAAATGAAATAGGTGTTTTTTCTATGGAAGAAAATGGTTTAAAAGAAATACCAGATGCTTCTAAGCTTTTTATTCAAGATATAGAGAAAAATCTTCCAGGTAGAACTATCTTCCCAACAATTGAAGGGACAAGAACAATCCTTGTTGAAATTGAAGGACTTGTAACTCCAACTTATTATGGTGTTCCAAGAAGGACTGTTTCAGGAGTTGACTATAATAGAGTTTCTTTAATAATTGCTGTTCTTGAAAAAAAACTAAAATTAAATTTCAATACATATGATGTTTATATAAATGTTGGTGGTGGATTAAGGATAAATGAAGTAAGTTCAGATTTAGCAATTGCTATTTCTTGTGTTTCTTCTTTAAAAGATATTTCACCTATTAAAAATACTGTCTTAATAGGAGAAATAGGGTTAACAGGAGAAATAAGAAGAGTTGAAAATATAAATTTAAGATTAAGAGAATGTGAACGCCTTGGAATTGAAAAAGCAATAATACCTGAAAGAAATAAAAATGATATTTCTGTTAAAAACATAAAAATATATCCTGTTGGTTTTTTATATGATGCATTAAATATAGCACTTAATCTTTAAATTTTTTTTTCTTAAATTATTTTTGTCAATTTCTTTTTTTTCATAATCAGGTTATAATATTTTGATAAGCGAGGGTGGCGGAGATGGAAGACGCGCTGGACTTAGGATCCAGTGGGGAAACCCGTGAGGGTTCAAATCCCTCCCCTCGCATATTTCTTATAAGAACGGGACAATTGCTTATAGAAAGACCCCTTTTAACACCTACAAGGTGTATTCTGGGAAACAAGGAATTCTTGTTAATTTTGTGAATTCTGTTGAACTATATTTGAATTTGGAGGAGCTTGAGTTATTATCTCAATATTACAGTATTGAACATCTAAATCACAAACAAGAACATTAAATAATTCCTTTCCTATTATTCTTATCCATTGTCCCTTTAATTTTTTTTCAAATACATCTTTAGAAATTTCACCTGTTCCATTCAAAATTCTTCTTTTACTATTAAAATATTCTTAAGAGTTAAAAAATTGGGAAAAAGAATTTAAAACCAGAAGATTGGCAGTTAGGAGATTGTATTGATATTTTAAAAATCTTTAAAATTATATCTATAACAAATCTTAGATTAATCTCTCACTCTTACAAAATTTCTTATTAACCTTAATACAAACTGTTTGCTAATATTTCTGCCTTTAAATTCTACTTAATTGGTGGTCTTGTAAAACTTATCTACCTGGATACTATGTCCTAACCCGAAAGAGTGAGAAAATTTGACAAAAAGAAATATATGTAAAAATCAATTTAATAGAAAAGTGTCCAAGATATACTCAACTTATACAAAGATTTGATAAAAATAGAAATATATGTAAAAATGAATTTGTAGATGAAAAGTGTTCACAAGGATTGATAGAGGATTTACTTACGAGTAAGGTGAGAGTTAATAAATTATTAGAAATAGAGGAAGTGAAGTTATGAACAATTTGGAGGAGATAAAAAATATTTTAAAAAAACATCTGCCAGAATTACGCAAAAAGTTTGGAATAAAAGAACTTGGAATTTTTGGCTCTTATGTTAGAAGTGAACAATCAGAAAAAAGCGATATTGATATACTTGTAGAATTTGAAGAAGGTTGTGAAACTTTTGATAATTATATGGGATTAAAATTCTTCATAGAGGATTTATTTCAAAAAA
>JAMWCA010000133.1 GCA_023819545.1 Candidatus Omnitrophota bacterium | reverse complement strand
TTCCTTTACTTAAATCTTCATAAAATAATTCAAATAGTTTTTCTCTCTCCTCACAGGTTAAATCATTATTAAAATCACCTCTTCCACATGGGATATAATTGTACAAAACAACTTTTCTTATCCCAAGTTCGTCCCTTAATTTAATCATTTCAGGGATTTGATTCTTAACAATTGCATTTTCTCTTGCAACAGTGAATGATATACAAACTTTATCACCCTCCCCTACTTCTATTAAATTCTTTATTCCATTTAATGCTCTTTCAAAAGAACCTTTAACTCTCCTGAATTCATCATGAACATTATTTGCACCATCTAAACTTACACCATAATATGCAAAACCTATTTCTTTCAATTTTTCTGCTATTTCCTTTGTTATTAAAGTTCCATTTGTATTTATTGACATATATAATCCTGCTTCTTTACCAATTTTTGCAAGTTCCCAGAAAGCAGAGTCCATTAATGGTTCTCCACCAGCAAACGCAAAAGTTGGAATGTTCAATTTTGTTATTTCTTCCATAAGTTTTATTTTTTCTTCTCTTGATAATTCTGTTGGAAGCCCCTTTGAAAGAATACCAGCATCTTCATAACAGTGTTTACATCTTAAATTACATTTTCCTGTAATATTCCAAACAACCATAAGTGGTTCAGCAAAAATGAGTGGTTCTCTTACTCCAAATTTTACAATTGTTTCTGCAATATTAAAGATTGTCTTTTTTATCATTGGATTTTTTATTACCTGCTTTAATTTATCTCTTTCAATATCAAAAATCTTGCATATATGGTCAAAAATTATATAAGGGAGTATTGTTTCTTTTTCTTTGAAAATTCTTTGCAAAATACTTCTTCTATCAGTACTAAACTTTTCAATAAATTCCTCTAATTTTGTTTTTTTCTCTCTATCTTCTTTAATATAGTTGTGAATAATTTTTTTTGTGAAAGGACTATTTAATATCTTATAAAGTGAGCCATTTTTTAAATTTTCTGAAAGTTTATCAGGTTGAAAAGGGAACTTATTTAAATTCCAAAGTCCCATTTTTCACCCCCTTATTTTTCTTCATAAACTATTTTTTTTAAATTTATATTTGCTTCTTTTAATATCTTCCTTATTGTTTCATGACTTATTTTATTAACAATCTTTTTTTCTTCAAGAAATTTTTTAAGTTTATAAAGGGTCCAGGATGAAAATAAAAATCCAAGTTTTCTTGGAGGGATGTAAACAATTTTTATTATATTTTCTTTTATCTTTTCACCAAAACTTTTCCTCTTCCCCCTTTCAGGAGCTTCAAGAATTGCTTTTAAACCGTATTTGTTATATCTATGAATCCATTTCCTTAAATGGTTAGGATGAATTTTAACAATTCTTGAAATTTCATTAACTCTATATTTATGAATTCCTGAAAGAATTATAAGGTGAACTCTTTTTTTAATATATTCTTTTTCACTTTGTAAAAATTCAAATAATTTTTCAATATCCTGTTTCTTAACATTAGCAAATAATAATTTTCCCATTTCACCCCTTTTTTTGAAATTATTATACCCAATTTTTTGAAAAATTGTAAATAGTTGTTAATTATGCTAAAATTTTTTTATGAATGAACTTGAACTTGTAGAAAAAGCAAAATCAGGCGATAATAAAGCATTTGAAGAACTTGTTAGAAGAACACAAAATAAAATATATAATCTTGGACTTAAAATTCTTGGTAATAAAGATGATGCTGCTGACCTTCTTCAGGAAACATATATAAAAGCATATGAAAGTTTACCAAATTTTGAAGGAAAGTCCTCCTTTTATACATGGCTTTACAAAATTGCTACAAATTTTGCACTTATGAAGTTAAGAAAAGAAAAATATAAAAAAATATCTATTGATGAAATAAAACAAGCATCAAATGGTAACTATAAATTTGAAATCTCTGATTGGTCTAATAACCCTCATATTCAATATAAAAATGAAGAATTAAAAGATATATTAAATGAAGCAATAAATTCTTTACCCCCAAAATATAAAACAATTTTTATACTTCATGATATAGATGGACTTTCAATATCAGAAATATCAGAAATTCTATCATTATCAATATCAACTATAAAAACAAGAATCCATAGAAGTAGATTGTATTTAAGAGAAAAACTATCAGAATATTTTAAAAAAAAAGGGAATTAAATGGATTGCAGAGAAATAATAAAACTTATATCTGATTACATTGATAGAGAATTAGAACAAGTAAAAAGAGAAATATTGGAAGAACATGTCAAGGTATGTGAAAGATGTAAAACCATTTTAAATACTACTGAGAAAACGATCTTTTTATCAAAAAAGATTTATAAAAATAAAAAAGTCCCAAGAAAAATTGAGAAAGTTCTCTTTTATCAAATAAGAATAAGATATAAAAAGTGAAACCTTCCACCTTTTTTAATCATCTAATAAAAATGAAAAAACAAAAGAAAGGAGGTGATAAAAATGGCAAAACTTGCAAGATGGAATCCATTAAGAGAGATGTTAGATATAAAAGATGATTTTGATAGATTAATTGATAGATTTTTCTCAAAAGATTTTGAGATTTGGGAAGGGCCAAGAGCTTTTGATGTTGACATCTATGAGGATGCAAATAATATAATTTTAAAGGCAGAAATCCCGGGTATGAAAAAAGAAGACATCTCTGTTTCTCTGACCGAAGATACAGTTACTATATCCGGGAAAAAAGAGGAAGAAAAGAAGATTGAAAGAGAAAACTATTTCAAAAAAGAAATTCGCACTGGAAGTTTCTCCAGAACTTTTACTCTCCCATGCAGTGTGGACAGGGATAAAGTAAAAGCATCTTATAAAAATGGTGTTCTTGAGATAGTCCTTCCCAAATCTGAAAAAGAAAAATCAAAAGAAATCAAAATTGAAGTTGAATAATTAAAAAAAGAGGGGATTACCCCCCCTTTTTTATTTTTAAAAAGGAGAAAGAAACTGGAAAAAGTTATAATTATAGGCGGAGGTCCAGCAGGATTGGCTGCTGGTATTTTTTTAGCAAGAGATAAAATCCCAACTATTATTATAGAAAAATTTTCTTTTGGTGGAAATATGTTGTTGACTGAAATTATAGAGAACTATCCAGGATTTCCAGATGGTATTAGTGGTTTTGAATTATCTGAAAATATGAAGAGACAATTTATTAAATTTGGAGGTGAAATAAAAATAGGAGAAGTTGAAAAACTTAAAATTGACGATAATAAAAAAATAGTTAAATTAAAAAGTGGAGAAGAAATTATAGGAGATGTGATTATAATTGCTTCAGGGTCTTCAAGAAAAAAATTAAATGTAAAAGGAGAAGAAGAATTTACAGGAAAGGGTGTTTCTTACTGTGCAATATGTGATGGTGCTTTTTTTAAAGAGAAAAAAGTTGCAGTTATTGGTGGAGGAGATTCTGCAGTTGAAGAAGCAATTTATTTGAGTAAGTTTGCAGATTCAGTTTATTTAATCCACAGAAGGGAAAAGTTAAGAGCAAAAAAATACTTACAGAAAGAAGCAAAAAGTAATGAAAAAATTAAGTTTATGCTCCCATATATTGTAAAGGAAATCAAAGGGAAAGAATATGTTGAAAGTGTAATTTTACAAGATTTATCAAATCAAAATATCATTGAGATAAAGATAGACGGAATTTTTATATCTGCAGGACAAAAACCAAATACAGAATTTTTAAATGGAATTTTAAATACAGATGAAAATGGATTTATAATAGTTAATGAAAGAATGGAAACGAATAT
>JAMWCA010000132.1 GCA_023819545.1 Candidatus Omnitrophota bacterium | reverse complement strand
AATGTCCCAACAACTTTGCTTTCTCAAGTAGATGCTTCAATTGGAGGTAAAACTGGAATAAATATGGAAGAAGGGAAAAACCTTGTTGGCACATTCTATCAGCCATATTTTGTTTATATTGATTTTAATACTCTTTCATCCCTTCCATATAGTGAAGTAAAACAAGGAATTTCAGAAATGATAAAATATGGAGTTATAAAAAATAAAAAAATTTTTGAAAAACTTGAAAAGATAGATTTAGAACAAATTAAAAATGAGTATGAATTCCTGATAAGTGAATGTGTTAAGATAAAAGTTAAAGTTGTTGAAAAAGATGAAAGAGAAGAGAAAGGATTAAGAGAAATTTTGAATTTTGGTCATACACTTGGACATGGAATTGAGATTTCAGATATAAAAAAATTTTCACATGGAGATGCTGTATGTCTTGGTATGATAGGAGAAAGTTATATTTCATATAAAATAGGATTAGGAGAAAAAGAAATCTACCAAAGAATAAAAAATCTTGGGGAAAAATTTAAATTATTAATTTCTTTTGATAAAATAGATTGTGGAAAAATTATAGATTTTATGCTACATGACAAAAAAATAAAAAAAGATAAATTAAGATTTGTCTTGCCAGAAAAGATTGGAAAGGTAAAAATTGGTGTTGAAGTTGATAAAAATCAAGTTTTAAAAATTTTAAAGGAGATGAAAAACAATGGAAAAAATTGAAGATATAAGGAAAAAAATAGATGAAATTGATGAAGAAATTTTAAAGTTGTTAAATTTAAGGGCTGAACAAGTAAAAAAGATATTTGAAATAAAAAGTAAAAAAAATAAACCTTTGTTTGACCCATCAAGAGAGAGAAAAATCATTGAAAAACTTATTGAGAAAAATAAAGGGGTTTTAAAACCAGAGGATATAAAAATCATTATGGAAACTATTCTCAAAGTTTATAGAGTTATGTTTAGAGAAATAGTAGTTGCATATCTTGGACCTGAAGGAACTTTTACTCATCAAGCAGCATTAAACAAATTTGGAGAAAAAGCAAAGTATATTCCAGTAAAAACGATAGATGAGGTATTCAGAGAGGTAGAAAAACAAAGAGCAGATTATGGAGTAGTTCCAATTGAAAATTCAATTGAAGGAGTTGTTACACATACTCTTGATGTATTTATTGAAAGTGAGTTGAAGATTACCTCTGAAATATTACTTGAAATACATCAATTTTTACTCTCAAAGGAAAATTCAATAAAAAAAATAAAAAAAGTATATTCTCATCCGCAGGCAATAGCACAATGTAGAAACTGGATAAGTGAAAACTTACCTGATGTAGAAATTTATGAAACAGAAAGTACGGCGAGTGCTGTAAAGAAAGCGATGAAAGAAAAAAATTCATCAGCAATTGGTTCAGAAATTGCTGCTAATATTTACAATTTAAATATCCTTGCAGAGAGAATAGAAGATTTTAGAGAAAATTTTACAAGATTTTTAGTTATTGGAAATAATTTTACTGAAAAAACTGGAACTGATAAAACATCTATTCTTTTCTCTATAAAAGATAGGGTCGGTGCTTTACATGATATTCTTGTTCCATTCAAAAAAGAAAAAATTAATTTAACAAGGATTGAATCAAGACCAAGTAAAAAGAAGGCATGGGAATATGTATTTTTTGTTGATTTTATAGGACATAAAGATGACGAAAATGTAAAAAAAGCATTAAAAGAAGTTGAAAAGTCAACTACTTTTTTAAAAGTTCTTGGTTCATACCCAATTGAAAAGAGATAAAAAACATAATAGGAGGTTTATATGGCTGATTTAATTATTATGAAAGCAGGTGCAACAGAAAAGGAAATATCAAGAGTTGTAAAACAGATAGAAAAACTTGGATTTAAACCACATATAAGTAAAGGAACAGAAAGAACAATAATAGGAATTATAGGAGATACAAGGGGAATCTCTGAAGAAATGTTTAAAAGTTTTCCAGGAGTAAGTGAGGTAATAAGTATTTTAAAAGAATATAAACTTGCAAGTAGAGATTTCCATATACACGATACAATAATTGATATAAACGGAGTTAAAATTGGAGAGGGATATTTTGTGGTTATGGCAGGTCCTTGTTCAGTTGAGAATGAAGAACAACTTTATAAAACAGCAAAGTATGTAAAAGAAAAAGGAGCAAAAATATTAAGAGGTGCAGTTTTTAAACCAAGAACATCTCCATATTCATTCCTTGGGCTTGGAACAGAAGGTTTAAAAATAGTAAAAGAAGTAAAAGAAAAACTTAATATGCTTGTTATTACAGAAGTTATGGCTCCTGAAGAAGTTGAAAAAGTGAGTGAAGTAAGCGACATTCTGCAAATTGGAACAAGGAATATGTTTAATTATAGATTATTAGAAAGAGTTGGAAAAATAGATAAACCTGTTCTCCTTAAAAGAAACTTTTCTGCCAAAATTTCAGAATTCCTTAATTGTGCAGAATATATTCTTAAAGAAGGGAACAATAAAGTAATTCTCTGTGAAAGAGGCATAAGAACATTTGATAGTGAATTTACAAGAAATATACTTGATTTAAGTGCTATACCATTATTAAAAAAAGAATCCCATTTGCCAGTTGTAGTTGATCCAAGCCATGGAACAGGAAGAAGTGATTTAGTTGTTCCAATGAGTAAAGCAGCAATTGCTGCAGGTGCAGATGGACTTTTAATTGAAGTTCATCCAAAACCTGAAGAAGCACTTTCTGATGGATTTCAATCATTAAATTTTGAAATGTTTGATAAACTTATGAAAGAAATTATTCCACTTGTAAAATTAATGAAAAAGAAAATGTAAAATGGATGTTATCATTGAGAAATTCGGGAAGTTAAAAGGAGATATTGAACTTCCTGGAGATAAATCAATTTCTCACAGGGCATTAATATTTGGAAGTATATCAGAAGGCATAACAGAAATATCAAATATATCAAAAAGTAAAGATTGTTTGTCAACTTTAAATTGTTTAAAAAAAATCGGAGTAAAAATAGAAGAAAAAAATGGAAAAGTTATTGTTGAAGGTGGAAAATTGAAAGAACCAGAAGATATTTTAGATTGTGGAAATTCCGGGACTACAATTCGCCTTTTATCAGGGATTTTAGCAGGTCAAAAGTTTTACTCAGTTCTTACAGGAGATTCTTCATTGAGAAAAAGACCAATGGATAGGATTATAAAGCCATTAAAAATGATGGGAGGAGAAATATATGGAAGAGATAACAATAAATTTCCACCACTTACAATCATTGGGAAAAAATTAAATGGAATAAACTTTAAAATGGAAATTGCATCTGCACAGGTAAAAAGCTGTGTAATCCTTGCAACTCTTTTTGCTGATGGATATACAGAGATTGAAGAACCTTATCAAACAAGAGACCATACAGAAAGAATGCTTAAATATTTTGGTGGAGAGATAATAACAAATGGTAAAAAAATTTTTATAAAAGGGAACCAAAAATTAAAAGGGAGAAAAATTTCTGTCCCTGGCGATTTTTCTTCTTCTGCCTATTTTGTTGCTGGCGCTTTAGTAATACCTGACTCTGAAATTTTAATTAAGAATGTTGGACTTAATCCTACAAGAATTGGTTTTTTAAAAGTAATAGAAAGAATGGGTGGAAAATTTGAAATTTTAAATAAAAAAGAAATATCAGGTGAACCAATTGGAGATGTAAAGATTTATTATTCAGAAAAACTAAAAGGAGTTGAAGTATTCCCAGAAGAAGTTCCAAATATTATTGATGAAATACCACTTATTGCTGTTTTAGGAAGTATATCT
>JAMWCA010000131.1 GCA_023819545.1 Candidatus Omnitrophota bacterium | reverse complement strand
AAATAAATTAAAGCTTGAAAATAAATTAAAGGACGAAATTAAAAATTTACTTGAAGAAGCTTTAAAGAATTTTGGCATCGGTGCAAAAACAAGATTAGGTTATGGAATTTTTGAATGATTTCATAAAATTTTCAGTAAAAAATAAAGATAAGTTTGCTTTAATTGAGTTTGAATTAATTAAGGAAATTGAGCCATCTGATTTGGGTAATTTGAATCCACCTGACCCAGTAAAAGAAGGGTTTTCATCTAAAGTTATAATTTTATCTGGAAGAGGTCCAATATGGCTTTATGGTTGTTTAATCCATTTTTATCATCCTACAAAAGCAATTGCAATATATGACCCGAGATTAAATGGCGCAGTAATAATTGAAACACATTCAAAGGACTTTAAAATTGGACAATTGATAAAAAAAGAGGAATTTTTATGAAACTAATTTATCAAATTGGAAGATTGGACCCTCAAATGAAAATCTTAAAATTTAGATACAAAGGAAATGAATATGATGTTGAGCTTAGTTTGTTTGCACTTAAAAGATATTTTGGCAATTGCGCAAGATTAGTTCTAATTTATCCGGTTAGTTTACCGTTAAATAAATCCCTTATCAATCAGAATTCCAACCTTAATGATGAATTAAAAAAGCAGATAGAAAAAATTTTGAATAATAAAGATGAATATTTAAAAAATCCGACAGAGTTTTTTAGCTTTCATCCGCACAATCAAAAAGCGAATGATTTTGTTCTAATTCATTCTATTGGTGAATATGAAAAAGTTAAATTTGAATCATCCTATGATGATATTGTTCTTGAAATTTTATTTGATATGATAGAAAGGTATCTTGATTGTGGGTTTGAAGAAGTTTACATAGATATTTCAGGCGGGTTAAACATTTATATTGCAGCTCTTCTTGAAGCAGTGAGACATTTTTCTATTTTCAATCGCTTACAAAACTGGAATAGCGAGAAAAGTAAAATATACAAAGTTTTCAGTGAACCGATAATTGGTTCTACCTCTACTACCTATGAAATCTACGAAGTGCCTGTAGAGTTCAAAGTTTTTTACTCTTCACCGATTAAAAAGAAGGATATTGATAATTATCAGTTATCCAGAAAAATAACAGAAAGTTTGTTTGGAGATGCTCACAATAGACAAGAATTTAAAAATAAAATCCAGAGGTATTTCAAAAATTTTGCTGTTCATTTCTCAGCCATTAAGAATGCTACTCCACTTGCAAATTATACTTTTGAGATTGATAGCAGTTGTGATATAGAAAAATCACTGAGGGAGATAATAAGTTTAGGAAAGAAAAAATTATATGAAAATTGGCTAAAAAGTCCACAACTATCTAAGGAAGAATTTTTGAAGATATTACATTCGCTAAGTTTTTATAAGGGAATTGCAAAAATTTTTAAATGTGAGAATATAAATCCAACTGGAGATTGCGGAGTAAGTCTTGAAGAGATAAAAAAGTTTAAAAAGGTTTATGAAGTATTTGGTCTTAACTTAAATATCACCTTCTTAGGGAACGAAATATGGAAACTTACAGAAGCAAAAGATGACAAAAATAGGAGATTGAAAGACAAAGTTTCTGATGATTGGAAGCCGCTAAACGAATTTATCAATGGTGAAGGTAATGAGTTTAATCCAAGGAATTTCTTTGCACATGCCGGATTTGAGAGAACGATTACAGAAGTGAGAAAATGTAATGGGAAACTTTATTTCAGGTATATGGCTCAAGAAAGAGATAGAGTTAAGGACCAATTAAAGGATAATTGTTGAAATAAATGTAAAGAGGGGGTTAAATATGACGGACTTCAAACTCAAGTTAAAAGCACTGCTTCACGACCCTATTGATAAGCAATATATAATGTGGGAGTTGAAAGAAAAACACGAAGAAAAGGCTGAGAAATATTTTGGAAAACTTATCGCTGAATCACCTAAAGATGAAAATGTTAATATTGCTGATCAAATTGCCTCTGCGATAAGCAGAGTTATCGTGGCACCAAATCTTGAAGGTGATTTAAAAGAAAATTTTGAAAAGGAATCTTTGCCTTCAGATGGGATAAAATTTATTGACCCTTTTTCTTTGAGAGTTGAAAATTATGGTAAGCCAGACGATGCAAATAAAGTAATGCAGTTCTTTGAAAATTTAGGTAGTTTTACATTTAAGGACCAAGATGAAAGAACGAGGATATATTTTCTTTTTCTTTGGCGTTTTTTACCCGAAATTTTTCCTTGGATAAATACACATCCAGCTGATTCTCGAGCACCGAACCATTCAATCTATGACCATCTTGTGCAAACTTCAGCTATTGTTTCTACGCTACCAAGGCCAGCATTTTTACTTTTTACGATTGGACCTGTTCAAGAATTTATCTCAACCGCAAGAAAAACATCTGATCTGTGGGCAGGAAGCTACATTTTGTCCTATTTAACTTATAAAGCGATTGAAGTAATCTTGGAAGAACTTGGACCTGATAATGTCGTTTATCCGAATTTGCTTAAAAATCCACTTATTGATAGATGGATTTATGAAAAAATTATGGATACCGAAATTATTAAAAAATTTGAAAATGAAAAATGGCTCAATGAATTTAAAAATAATGCTTATTCAGAAGAACATTTAACTATCGCCAATTTCCCAAACAGATTCCTTGCAATTGTTTCCTTTGACAACGCAAAAGATATCGCAGAAAAATGCAAAGATAAAATAGAAGAAGGATTTGATAACTGGATTGAAAAGATAAACGAATTTATCAAAGATATAGGAGTTGATAGTAGCGAGGAAATAAAAATAATAATCAAAAAACACCTAACAAATTACTTCCATATATATTATGTTTATCTCCCGTGGTTTAATTCAAACCATCAAGATGTTGAAACTGTTTTGGAGGAATATAAAAATTTAATTGGCGAAAATGAAATTTATAAGGTTGTAGAACTTATAAGCCAGCATTCTTATTATAGACCTGCAAGTGTTGGAATTGCTTATTCTCTTCTTTGTGAACTTACAGAAAGGTTTATGGCTTCAAGGAAAATGTATAAAGATTTCAGAGACATCGGGGAGCAAACAGGTGAAAAATGTCACTTATGTGGGAATTATAAAGTTTTGGATATAGATTGGGGAAAATTAGAAAGGGAAATTGTTAGAGAAAAAGAAAAACTGTGTGGTGTATGTTTTATAAAAAGGGTTTTCCCTAATCTTTTAAGTAATATTTTAAATATAGAAAAAGTTAAATTTCCATCTACCAGTGAAATGGCAACTATTCTGTGGAAATTAAATTTAAAGGAAAATGAGCACCAAAAATTTAAAGATAAATTTGAAAAATTTAAAAATAAGGTGAAGGGAATTCCTGAAGCCAAAAGTGTCCCCAAGTTAAAAGACCATCCACTTTACAATATAGATGGACAATGGTTTTTGGAAAGTTCGTATAGGGAAGAGTATTTAAAAAGGGAGTATGGAATTAAAGAGAGCGAATTGAATAATGTAAGAAATATAATTAACGATATTTTTAATATTCTAAAAAAAGAAGATCTTCCCAGGCCTCCTACTTATTATGCAATACTTATGATGGATGGAGATGAAATGGGTAAGTGGTTAAAGGGTGAAAAAATGACAAAAATTAAGGAATTGATAGATGAGAATGCTAAGAATATTTTGTTGAAATACTCGAGTGGTGATGATGGAAAAAAACTTCAAGAAATTTTGTGTTCCAGGCATCCAATTTCAGTTTCTATTCATCAAGGTTTTTCAAGGAGGTTAACGAACTTTGCTATTTGTATGGTAAGGGATATAGTTG
>JAMWCA010000130.1 GCA_023819545.1 Candidatus Omnitrophota bacterium | reverse complement strand
CTGTATATAACCATCCGTCTTTTATTGTCTCTGCTGTTAATTCTGGTTGATTGTAGTAACCTGGAGTAACAGGCCAACCTTTTATAATAATCTCACCAACTTCTCCCTTTTTAACTTCAACACCATCTTGGTCAACAATTTTTACCTCTATCCATGGAACTGGTTTTCCAACGGAACCAAATTTAACATTATCAAGTGGTGGCAAAAAATTTGGAGCAGCAGTTTCTGTAAGTCCATAACCAGAAACTAATTTTGCTTGAGGACAGACATTATTAAATTTTTTTATTACATCTGGTGAAAAAGGAGCACCAAATACAGCAGCCCATTTTAAATAAGGTAAATGAAATTTATCAAATTCACTTAGATTTAACATCCCTATAAACATTGTTGGAACTAAAAAAATCCCTGTGACATTATATTTCTGAAGATTCTGTAAAAGTTCAAGTGGTTGATAATATTCCATAACAACAAGTTTAATACCAAAAAGTATAAGGAGAATTGCTACAATACCCCCATTATGAGAAAAAGGGATAGGACAGATACCAACATCGTTTTCTTGAAAATATTTATAATGGTTTACTATTGTTTCAATTGGGCTATCAAGGTGTCTGTAAGTCCAAATAACTCCCTTTGGAATTCCTGTTGTTCCTGAAGTATAAAAAATTGCAGAAATATCAGATTCATTTATATCTTTCACAGGAAAATCTGAGGGAAGATTTTTGATTTTTTCTTCTATTGAGATGCAATTTTGAAAATTACCTTTTGTAACTATAATATTTTTCATAGATGGAATATTTTTTAAAATTAATTCTGGGTTAAAAGTTTTTGTAATTGTAGTAATTAAAAATTCTGCTTTACAATGATTAAGTAGAGGTAATAACTCTTCTGTCTTTAATCTGTGGTCAAGAGGCACTGCTGTTGCGCCAATTTTAAAAAGAGCAAAATAAGAATAAATATATTCTGGATTATTTAACATATAAATTCCAACTTTTGTCCCTCTTTCAACACCAAGTTCTTTTAAAAAATTTGCAAATCTATTTGTCTCTTGTTCAAGTTTTTCATAAGTATAATCAATATCTTTAAATACAAATGCAACATCTTTTTTCTTTTTTTCAACAATTTCCTTTAATTTGACTCCTACATTCATATTTCCCCCTTTTTTATTGTAACATTTTTAAAAAAATTTGAAAATTTTATTATAAAGGATTAAAATTTCAATTTAAAAATTCTATAAAAATATGGAAAAAATTGGTTATTTAAACTCTTTTCTGATTTCTTCGGCAGGTTATGTTGTTACATTATCAATTCCATTATTTTTAATTTCAAAATTTAATGCTTCTCCTTTTATACTTGGAATTGCTGGTTTTTTTGGAAATTTTTCTTATACGACTTTTACATATATTTTTCATAAATTAAGATTAAAATTAGATTTTCCTTGGTTTATCCTTTCTTCTCTTTTAATATCTATAAATTATTTCTTTTTACAGTTCTGTCCCCATTACAAGTACTTATTTATTTTATTCTTTTTAAACGGGATTTTTTATAGTAGATTTTGGCCATCAATTCAATATCTTTTTAGTAAAAACTCATTCCATCTAAATAAATTTAATCTATCATGGGCAGGTGGTGTAATTTTTGGTATGTTTATTTCTGGCTATCTTTTTAAAATAAAAGAAACTCTGCCATTTTTAATTGGGAGTTTTTTTGCTTTTATAAGTTTTTTATCAGGATTTTTATATTTTGAAAAATTCAGATTATTCTATAAAGGTTTACCTGAGAAATTTTATAGAAAAAATCACCTTGATAAGGAAATAAAGAAGGTAATTTTTCTGAATTTCACAAATTTTTTTGTAGTTGGTGGTATGTTATTCATTTTTCCAAAACTTGCAAATATTATTGGTTATTCTTCTCCTTTAATAAGTAACATTTTAACTCTTTTATTTCTGATGAGGTTTTTTATGTTCTATATTTTAAGTAAAATAGAGATTGTATTTAATGAAAAGATTCTTTTCTTCTCCTATCTATCTTTATGCCTTTCATTTGTTGTTACTGGAATTTTGAAAAATGCAACTTTTCATGCAATTTTTATTTCATTACTTGGAATATCTTCTGCTTATTCTTATAGATTGGCAATTTTTAAAATTATTGAAAAGGGCATTTCAACAGAACTTCATGAGGCAGTAATTGGAATAGGTTTATTTACAGGTTCTTTAATTGTCGGAATATTAAGTCAGATTTTTGGTATATTTAATGGTTTTATTTTTTCCGGCGCTCTTGTCCTTTTATTTTTTCTTTTCCAAGAATATCTATTAAAATAAATAAATGCTTATAATCAAAATATTTTCGGTATTTATAATTATTATTGCAGGAGTTATTGTAAGAAAAAGGAAAATTATTTCCTCTATTACTATAAAGGAGATGTCTATTGTCATAACAAAAGTTTTCTATCCATGTTTAATTCTTTCTTCATTTATAAAAAATTTTAATTCAGAAGACCTAATTAAGAATTATATTTTGCCTGTTGGAACAATTTTAATAATGGCTACTGGATATCTTTATGGAATTATTTTAAAAAAATTCCTAAATTTTGATAGTTCAAAAGAGGAAAAAACTTTTCATTTTCAATGCACAATTAACAACTACTCTTTTTTACCTTTACCTATTATTTTATTTTTATTTGGAGAAAAAGAAATTCCTAAATTGATTTTTTCAACTTTTGGTTCTGAAATTTCTGTTTGGACTATTGGAATTTTATCTTTGACAGGAAACAGATTTGAAAAAAGAACTTTGAAAAATCTTTTAAGTATCCCTATGATTTCAATAATTTTCTCAATTATTTTCATATTTTTAAAAGATGCTATAAATATAAATAACCCTATAATTATTGAAAGTGGAAAATCAATCTTAAATGTTATCACACTTGTTGGAAATGCTACTATCCCTGTTGCTTTATTTATTGCTGGAGCAAAAATTGGAGAAATTGAATTTAAAAATATTTTTAAATTTAAATCAATACTACTTTCTTTTTTGCGACTTATAGTAATTCCTTTAACTTCAATTTTCTTCTTTTACAAATTTTCTTTTCCAGTTGATGTAAGAAACATCTTAATTGTAGTTGCAATTATGCCTTGTGCAATTGCAAGTATTGTTTTAAGTGAAGCATTTGATGGTGATAGTAAATATGCAGCAGAAACAGTTCTTTTAACTCACCTTTTTTCTCTTATAACTATTCCAATTTTTCTATATATCTACATAAAATAAAAATGGAGGATAAGGGATTTGAACCCTTGACCCCCAGACTGCCAGCCTGGTGCTCTCCCAACTGAGCTAATCCCCCATATAATTACAATAAATTATATCTTCAATAAATAAATTCTGTCAACATTAAAATCCTTGTTAAAAAAGAGAGCTCCCTATTTGGGAGCTCTCCGAAAGGGGGTGAGGGGGGGATGTGGGTTGTTAGGCCGCGCAGGACTCGAACCTGCTACCCCCGCCTTAAAAGGGCGGTGCTCTGCCTGGTGAGCTAGCGGCCCGTTTAAAAAATAAATTATAAATGATTTTTAAAAAATTTCAAATTTATATTTTATTGCATTTTTCTTTTTATGTAAAGAGAGAGATATTCTTTGTCTATCAACAATTTCCAACGAACACCTCGTAGGTGTAAGTGGGACTGGTTATATTGGAAGATATGTGATAATATAAATTGAAAGGAGGTTTTATGGGAGAGAAAGTTTTATGTTTGGGTATAATTGTTGGCGATTTTCTTTCAAAACCAGTTGAGGGGATACCTGAAAGAGGCAAATTAACTCTTGTTGAAAAAACAGAATTACATATTGGTGGTTGTGCTACAAATACAGGGATTGTTTTGAAAAAACTTGGAGTTGATGTTTCTAT
>JAMWCA010000129.1 GCA_023819545.1 Candidatus Omnitrophota bacterium | reverse complement strand
TATTTTGAATTTTTCAATTTCTGTTTTTTTCAATTCCTCAAGAAAGGGAAAATTAGTCAAATTTAATTGTATTGGAGTAATTGAAACATAACCATTTCTTATTGCATTAACATCGCTTTCTTTTTCCACTTTTATTATATTGAAACTTCCTTTTAGCCAAAAGTAAAGATTCCCTCTTGGGTCAGTTCTTTTTTCATACTGTTCGTTGAATCTACTTTTACTTTGATATGTTATTTTTATCCCCTTTATTTCTTTATTTGGTATATTTATATTCAAAATTGTATCTTCTGGAAATTTTATGTTTTTAATGAAGTTTATTATTTTTAAGGTTATATTTGCACAATCTTCAAATTTAAAATTTTTATAATCTGCTATTGAAACTGCGATTGATGGAATTCCTAAAATTGCTCCTTCAGCAGCAGCAGAAACAGTTCCTGAATATAAAATATCCATACCAAGATTTGGACCTGAATTTATCCCTGAAACAACCATATCTATCTTTTCTTTAATTAATTCCTTTACTCCAATTTTCACACAATCAACAGGCGTTCCACTTACAACATAACATGAAAAATTGTTGATTTTAACTTTTTTTATTCTTATAGGAGTGAGTAAATTAATTGAGTGACTTGTTGCACTTTTTTCAACCTCTGGAACAACAACATAAACTTTAAAATTCTTGACTAAATATTTCCATAAGATTTTCAGACCATCCGAAAAAATACCATCATCATTTGTTAAAAGTATTCTCATTTTTTATTGGAGCAGACCGGATTTGAACCGGCAACCTTCCGCATGCGAAGCGGACGCTCTCCCATTGAGCCACTGCCCCTTTTTAAATTATTATACAATAAATTCAGTAATTTTTACATCTTTTATTTTTTTAGAAAAGTTTGAACAGTAAGGAAAACATAAAATATTGTGAAATAAATAACTTTTCTTATTTTCTAAAAAATGTTATAAAAGTTATATGGAAAAAGTTATCATTTTTGGAGCAGGGCAGATTGGCAGAGGATTTATTGGTGAATTGTGTTATGACTCAGGTTTATTCATTATTTTTGTTGATATTGATGAAAACATTATAAATTTACTCAACAAAGATAAAACTTATCCAATATACTTACTTGGTAAAGAAAAAATTGAAAAGAAAATTAGTAATTTTGAATGTTTGCATTTAAAGAACAATAAAGAAAGAATTATAGATGAAATTGTAAAAACTCAAATTATTTTTACATCAGTTGGTGCAAAAAACTTATTTACACTTTCGGAAATAATTATAGATGGAATAAAAGAAAAATTTAGAAAGAATTATGAAAGTTATTTAAATATAATTATTTGTGAAAACTTACTTTCTGCTGGTAAAAAATTAAAGGAAGAAATTTTGAATAAAAATCTTTTTTCAAATGAAGAAAAAAAGTTTTTTCAAGAGAGAGTTGGATTTGTAGAGACAGTTATAAGTAGAATGACTTCGCCCTTAACAGAAATTGAGAAAAAAGAAAATCCACTTCTTGTCAAAGTAGAACCATATAAGATATTACCAGTTGATAAAAATAGTTTTAAAGGTAAAATTCCTGAAATTGTCGGTTTATTACCTGTTGAAAATTTAAAAAAATATGAAGAACTTAAATTATTTGGTCATAATCTTTCTCACGTTTGTGTTGCTTATTATGGATTTCTAAAAGGATATAAATATATATGGGAATCTATGAAAGATAAAGAAATCACTGACCTTCTTTCAAAAGTACAGAATGAGATTAAAAAATATCTGAAAAAAAAATATAATTTTAAAGAAATTGAACTTAAAGATTATTTTGAAGACCTAAATGAAAGATTTAAAAATAAACTGCTTAATGATACTGTTTTCAGAGTTGGAAGAGAACCAATAAGAAAGATTGGGAAAGAAGAAAGGATTGTAGGTGCTATAAAAAGATGTAGTGAATTTGATATATTTCCAGAAAGTATTTGTTTTGTGTTGGCAATGGCTTTATGTTATAATACTACGTTAGATGAAGAAAGTGTAAGATTACAGAAAATTTTAGAAGAAAAAGGAATTGATTTTATTCTTAATGAAATTTGTGAAATTGATAACAAAAAGATTATTGAAACTGTGAAGAAATATTATATGGAGATTAAAGGTGAAAGCGGCAGTTTTAAAAGAGATTGAAAAACTTGATATAGAAGAGATTAAATTACCAGAACCAAAAAATAATGAAATTCTTATAAAAGTTAAATCATGCGCTATCTGCGGAACTGATATAAAAGTTTTTCACCATGGACACAAGCATATAGTTTTTCCAAGAATCACAGGTCATGAAGTAAGTGGAATTGTTGAAAAAGTTGGAAAAAATGTAAAAGATTTTAAAGAAGGAGACAAGGTTGCAGTTGCTCCAGCAGTTCCTTGTGGAAGATGTTATTATTGCAGAAAAGGACAACAAACGATGTGTGATAATTTAAAGGCGATTGGTTATCATTATGATGGTGGATTTGCTGAATATATGCTTGTGCCAGAAGATGCTGTTTTAAATGGATGTGTAAATAAGATACCAGATAATCTTTCTTTTGAAATTGCTTGTCTTGCAGAGCCACTCGCTTGTGTAATAAATGGTCAGATATTGAGCAGAATTGAAGTAGGAGATATTGTTTTAATTATAGGAGCAGGACCAATTGGAATTTTACACTCATTATTAGCAAAAATAAACGGAGCAGGTAGAGTTATACTTGGTGATATTTCTAAAGAAAGGATAGAAGAAGCAAAATTTGTTGGTTGTGATTTAATAGATATGAGTAAAAAAGATGTTTATCAAGAAGTTAAAGAAATTACAGATGGACATATGGCAGATAAAGTAATTGTTGCTGTTGGAAGTAGACAAGCACAGGAAATCTCTTTAAAACTTGTTGCAAAAAGGGGTTCAATTAATTTTTTTGGAGGACTACCAAAAGAAGACCCCTATATACAATTTGACAGCAATTTACTTCACTATGGAGAATTTTTTGTTGTTGGAACTCATGGTTCAACTCCATTACATAATAAGATTGCTATAGAACTTTTATCTTCTGGAAGGATAGATGTAGAAAAATTAATAACTCATAAACTGCCACTTGAAAAAATAATTCAAGGATATCAAATAGTTGAAAATAAAAAAGGACTAAAAGTTTTAATACTACCGTAAAAGGAGAGAATTATGGAAATTACAAAGGAACTTGCAATTAAACTTTTAAAACAGATGATGGAAATAAGACAATTTGAGGATATGATAATGGAATTACTTGCTAAAAATATAGCAGAAGGGGGGTCTCATCTATATGCAGGAATGGAAGCAGTTGCAGTTGGAGCAATTTCTGTGATAAATCCAGATGATTATATAACAAGTACACATAGAGGACATGGTCATGCAATAGCAAAGGATGGAGATTTAAAAGCACTTATGGCTGAAATTCTTGGGAAAAAAACAGGTGTATGTAAAGGAAAAGGTGGTTCTCTTCATCTTGCTGACCTTTCAAAAGGAAATCTTGGAGCAAATGGTATTGTTGGAGGTGGTCTTGGAATTGCAACTGGCGCAGGACTTTCAATTAAGTTACAAAAACAAAAAAAAGTGGTTTTATGTTTTTTCGGGGATGGTGCAACTAATAATGGTATATTTTTTGAATGTTTAAATATGGCATCTTTATGGAAACTGCCGGTTATTTATATTTGTGAAAATAATAAATATGCAATGAGTGTTTCGGTTGAAAGGTCTCATGCAGTTAAAGATATTACAAAAAAAGCACTTGCATTTGATATGCCTGCTGAAAATGTTGATGGTCAGGATGTTATTGCTGTTAGAGAAGTTGTTAGTAAATGGGTGAATTATGCAAGAGAGGGAAATGGTCCAAGTTTCATAGTTGCAAATACATATAGATATTACGGACATAGCAGAAGCGATCCAAGAGTTTATAGAACAAGAGAGGAAGAAAAATTCTGGAAAGAAAGAG
>JAMWCA010000128.1 GCA_023819545.1 Candidatus Omnitrophota bacterium | reverse complement strand
AGAAAAGATATAGTTGTCTTAATATCTCCTGTTGGAGAGAAAGAAATACTAACAAAGAGAGTTATCGGCTTACCAAATGAAAAAGTAAAAATTGAAAAAGGTTATGTCTATATAAATCAAGAAAAAATTGAAGAACCATATATAAAAGAAAAACCAAATTATTTACTTGAAGAGATAGAAATCCCACCAGATTCTTATTTTTTATTAGGTGATAATAGAAATGAAAGTGAAGATAGTAAAGATTGGGGACCAATAAAAAAAGAATTAATAATTGGTAAAGTTGTGCTTATTTATTCTCCGATTAAAAATTTCAAAATTTTCAAATAAAAAAGGCGGACCAATAGATAGGTCCGCCTTTAAAATCTGAAATCACTTGACTGCTTTTTTCAACTCACTCCCTGGTCTGAAAACTGGAACTTTTTTCTTTGGAATCTTTATCTCTTCTCCTGTTCTCGGATTTCTTCCCTTCCTTGCTTTTCTTTCCACTACTTTAAATGTTCCAAATCCTACAAGAGTAACTACCTCTCCTTTTTTAAGAGCTCCTTTTATTGCATCTAAAACTGCATCAACCGCTGCTGCTGCTTCTTTTTTTGTGGTTACTACTTTTGCTACTGCTTCAATCAAACCTGCTTTATTCATACTTTCTCACCTCCTTTCTTTATTTTTTTCTATATATTTATTTACAACATATTTTAAATTTTGTCAAGTGGAAATTTTTATATATCAATAATTTCGTAATTTTAAAATTTAAAAACATTTGTCAATTAATATTCTTCTTCACTTTTTAATAAGAAAATTAGGTCTATCAATCTTGTAGCACTTTTTTCCATTTCAAGTATTAAATTATTTACACGAGATACAAAATAATTATAAGAAAGATAAGACGGGATTGCTACAACAAGCCCTCCAACTGTTGTAATTAGTGCTTCCCAAATCCCTCTTGCCAGTTCTCCTGGATGAACAAGCCCTTCTTTCATTTCTATTACCATAAAGGCCTTTATCATCCCTGTTACTGTTCCAAGGAGTCCCAAAAGTGGAGATATTACTGCAACAGTTGCAAGAATTGCAAGATATCTTTCAAGTTCTGGAATTTGATGATTTGCAGTGTCTTCAATTGCTTCTTTTATTTCATCTCTTGTTCTATCAAGTTTTAACAAACCTGCTTTTATAATGTTAGGAACAGGTTTATTATGTTTTTCACATTTTTCTATTGCTTCTCTTATTTTTCTTTTTTTTATAAGATTTTCTATATCTGTAATAAATTTTTCACTATCAATTTGAGAATTTTTTAAATATATAAATCTTTCAATTATTATTGTAAGAGTTAAGACACCACAAATAAAGATGGGTATCATTATATACCCACCTTTAACAACCATTAACCACAGATTCATTTATTGCCCTTTTTAAATATGATAACATTTTTAGGTAATTTATCAAAATTTAAAAAATCCGGTAAAATAATTATTAAGAAAAAGGGGGCGGATATGAAAAAATTAATTTTCCTTTCAGGAATAGTTTTTTTATTTTTTATTATTGGATGTGGTAAGAAAAAAGAACAAGAACTCACTCCTTTAAATGCTCCTATGGAATATGGAAAGATAATAGAAAGAACGATGAAAAAGGCAAAAGCAATGGATAGCATAATATATTTAAGAAATAAAATAAATACATTTCAACTTCAAGAAGGAAGATATCCTAAATCACTTGATGAACTTATTGAAAAGGGCTATATTAATAAAGAAGAAATGCCAAAACCACCTGAAGGAATGCAATTTGTTTACGACCCTAAAACTGGGAAACTTGAAGTTAAATAGGAGGTGATTATGGAATTCTATGAAGTTATTAAAACAAGAAGGAGTGTTAGAAGTTATAAAAAAGAGATGATTCCAGAAGATGTTCTAAAAAGGATATTAGATGCAGCAAGAATAGCACCAAGTGGTAATAACAGACAGCCATGGAAATTTATAATTATAAAAGATGAAAAAATAAAAAGAAAAATGGTTGATCTTTGTGATGGTCAGGAATTTGTTGCTCAAGCCCCTTTATTAATTGTTGCCTGTGGTAAAAATATTCATTATAATAGGGGTGGTTGGATGGGCGATTACAGTGTTATAGTTGATGTTGCAATTGCAGTAGACCATCTTACACTTGCTGCAAGAGCAGAAGGAATTGGAACTTGCTGGATTGGTTCTTTTGACAATCAAGGCATAAAAGAATTTCTTGGTATTCCAGAAGATGTAAATGTTGTTGCACTTACACCACTTGGATATCCAGAAGACCCAAATATTTTTAAAGAGACAAAAAATAGAAAAAAACTTGAAGAAATAATTTATTTTGACAAGTGGGAGGGGAAATAAACGAAAAAATTTTTTTTAGAAAAGTTAAACTCTTTGTAATACCGGTATTTATAATATTTATCTTGTTTTTTTCTTTTATACTTTTCAAAATTAACTTGATTAGGAATATTAATTTAACAGAAAGATGGGAAATTAAAGATATAGATTTTTCAAAAGAAATAAACTTAAAAGACCTTACATATAAAGACACATGGCTATGTGTTAAATTTGACCAATTAAAACTAAAACCTTCATTTTTAAAAAATCTTTTTGCTTTTGAAGGACCTGGTCAAATTTCATCTGAATTTGATAAAAAAAGGGTTGAGATAAAAGGTAAAATAAAAGGAAATATTATTAATGGGAATGTAAATATTACAACTTCAAAGATTGATATTGAAAGTATTGGTAGTTTAAAATTTTACGGCGACCTCTTTAATTGGGGGAAAGAAAAGTTTGAAGGTATTTTAGAATTTAATGGAGTTAATTTAAAAGAAATTTTTGAAATGACAAAATATAATTTTGCCCTTGAAGGGAAGATATACGGGAAAATTTTTATTGAAAAAGAAAAAGATAATTTAAAGGAAATCAGATTTGATCTTGAAATAAAAGAAATGTCAAAAAAGGAACTTGATTTTAATTTTGATGTATATATCAAAGGAAAATATCTACCTGTTGAAAAAAGATTTCTTTTAGAGAAGGGTATTGTTAGGAATAAAAAGGGAGAAAAACTTATATTTAGTGGATTTATTATAGAAAACCAATTTGAATTTTCCTTTGATACAGAGGAATTTTCATTTGATGAATTTTTGAAAATACTTCCAGAAGAAATAATAAAAAAATATAAACTTAAGACAGAAGGTGCTAAACTCTCATTCAATAATTTTAATTTGAATTATACAAAAAAAAAATTCAATTTGATGGAGATGCACTTTTTATATCAGAATATCTCTATATTAAAGATATAAAATTTAAAAACCTTAAATTCAAATCACCTGAAAATTTTTTTGTCTGTGAAAGTATAAATTATCATCAGATTAAAGTTGAAAACATTGTAAGCAAGTTTAATAATTATTTTCAAGGTAATCTAAGTTTCAATTTTTACGATGGGAAAGGAATTATAAATATTAATATTGAAGATTTTACTTTTTTTAGCGGAAAATTTTTTATTGAGAATATAAACTTAAAAAAACTTGCTTTCTCAATTAACGAAAAAATATTATTTGAAGGTTTAATGAATATCAAAGGACAATTTAACATAAGTAAAGGCAAATTTGAAATTGAAACTTTTTTCAACTCTGTAAAGAAAAAAGGAGTTAAACAATTAATGAATTTAGGTGCAATTGAAATACTTTCTTCTTTAAGTGGAGGAAATCCAATTAAACATTTTGGGACTTCAAACTTTTATTATAAAGATATTAAAGGCAAAATATTAATAAAAGATAACCATTTTACAATTGAAGGTTTTATTGGAGAAAAAGATGGAAATCAATACATAATAACAAAGCCATTTCTCCTTCCCGGAATAAATATTTTAATAAATAAAAACAGAAATACAATAGAACTTGATGAACTTATAAACAGAGTAAATCTTGCCATAAAAAGAATTAAAGAAAGAGATTGAAATTAAGAGTAT
>JAMWCA010000127.1 GCA_023819545.1 Candidatus Omnitrophota bacterium | reverse complement strand
CTAAAAACTGCTTTAACAAGTCCAAAACTTGGAGGAGATATTGGAGAACAAATTCTTGAAAACATGTTGAAAAATATATTACCAAAAGAAATATATCAACTACAATACTTTATCTCTCCTGGAAATACAGTTGATGCCGCAATATTTATTGAAGATAAATTTATTCCGATTGATGCAAAATTCCCTGTTATGTCTTATAAAAAAATGGTAAATTCAAGAGAAGAAGAATATGAGAAAAATAAACAGGAATTTATAAAAGCAGTTAAAGACCATATAGAAAAGATTTCAAAATATATACAACCTGAAAGAGGTTCATTTAATTTTGCTTTTATGTATATTCCAAGTGAACCAATTTTTTACAGTTTGTTAATAAGTGAAGATAAAGATGGAATTTCAATCTTTAATTACTCATGGTCTAAAAAAAGGGTGTTACCTGTTTCTCCTCAAAGTTTATTCGCATATTTAAATATAATTTTGCTTGGTTTAAAGGGTAAGATTATAGAGAAAAATGCTGAATATATATTGAAAGCTTTTGAAGGAATGGGTAAAATTTTTGACAATTTAAGAGATTCTTTTGAAAAGTCATTTAAACAACTGAAATATACAAATTCAAATTTTGAAGAGGCAAAAAACTTACTTGATAAGTTTGAAACTGAATTTAGAAATTTACAAAAAATTAAGATTGAAAAATTAGAAGAAAAATAAACTAAAATGGAAAATTACACTCCAATGCTCAGCCAGTATCATAGTATAAAAAAAAATTATCCTGATTGTCTTTTATTTTTTCGGCTTGGTGATTTTTATGAATTGTTTTATGAAGATGCAAAAATTGCCTCAAAAATTCTTGACCTTGTTCTTACTTCAAAATCTGCTGGAAAAAGTGGAAAAATTCCAATGTGTGGTATTCCATACCATGCAGCAGACAATTATATTTCTAAATTAATAAAAAATGGATATAAAGTTGCGATATGTGAACAGATTGAAGATCCAAAGAAAGCAAAAGGAATTGTAAAAAGAGATGTAATAAGGGTCTTAACTGCTGGAACATATATTGATGAGGCAAATCCTGATGCAAAATATCTTTTTTCTTTATATATAGATGAGAATAATTTTGGTTACTCATTCATAGAAAGTGGTGGTTGTGTTATATATGCAAATCAAAGTGATGATAAAATAAAAATAATTGAGATTATCTATAAGTTACCAGTTTATGAAGTTATTTATCCATCAAGCAAAAAAGAGGAAATAAGTCAATTGTTTTCAAATCCTCTTTTAAAACTTAAAAATATAACACTCACTGAAATTGACGACTGGCACTTTAATTATGAAATTTCAAGAAAAAATATACTTGAAACTTTTAAAATCAATAGTTTAAGTGGTTTTGGCATTGAAAATTTACAATATTCCCAAATGTCAATAGGACCATTAATTGATTATTTAAAAGAAACAAATAAAAGTGAACTTTTCCATCTTGATAGAATCTCTTTATATAAAAGTGATGAGTTTGTTTATATTTCTCCTTCCGCAATTAAAGGACTTGAAATAGAGCAACTTATAAAAATTATAGATAAAACTAACACACCTCTTGGAAAAAGACTTTTAAAATACTGGGTTTTACATCCTTTAACAGATATAAAAGAAATAGAAAAACGGCTAAATATTGTTGATTATTTAATAAAGAATAAGGAATTAAGAGAAAAATTAAAAAATATTCTTTTAGATATAAAAGATACAGAAAAGTCATTGACAAAAATAAGTTATGGTTATGGCTCTATAAAAGATATTTTAGAAATAAAAAAACTTGCAAATAAAGTAAAAAAAATAATTGAAATTTCAAAAGAATTTTTTGAAAAATTTGATTATTTTGAAATTGAAGACATTCCTGAATTGCGTGAATTACTTAATGAAGCAATTGATGAAAATTTACCTTCTGTTAACTTTGAAGGGAAGGTTATTAAAAAAGGTTTTAACCAAGAAATTGATAGGTTAAGAGAGATAAAAGAAAACAGTGAAAACTATTTAGCAAAATATCAAAAAGAAGAAATTGAAAGAACGGGTATAAATTCTTTAAAAATTGGTTTTAATAAGGTATTTGGATATTATATTGAAATTACAAAACCAAATTTAAAATTTGTTCCTCCTGATTATATAAGAAAACAGACACTTGTAAATGCTGAAAGATTTACAACTATAAAATTGAAAGAATTTGAACAAGAAATATTATCAGCAGAAGAAAGAATAATATCTCTTGAAAATCAAATATTGGAAAAGATTAAACAAGAAATATTAAACAATTCACATAAAATAAATCTAATAAATCAAACAATTGCAAAATTAGATGTCTTACTTTCATTTTCTGAAATTGCAATTGAAAACAATTATACAAAACCAATTGTAGATAAAAGCACAACAATTGAAATAAAAGATGGAAGACATCCAATAGTAGAAAAATTTACTGATAATTTCATCCCAAATGATGCATTGATGGATACTACAGAAAACCATCTTTTAATTATAACAGGACCGAATATGGCAGGAAAATCAACTTATATAAGACAGGTTGCTTTAATTATTTTACTTGCACAAATTGGATCTTTCATACCTGCAAAGTCAGGAAGAATTGGATATGTAGATAAAATTTTCACAAGAATTGGAGCACAGGATGAATTGATAAGAGGTTATAGCACTTTTATGGTAGAAATGTCTGAAACAGCAGAAATATTGAATAACTTAACTGATAGAAGTTTAATAGTTATTGATGAAATAGGTAGAGGAACAAGTACTTTTGACGGCTTTTCTCTTGCATGGAGTGTTGCTGAGTTCTTATACAAGAAAAAAGTAAGAACACTTTTTGCAACTCATTTTCATGAAATAACTGCGCTTGGAAAATATAAAGGAGTTAAAAATTACAATGTAGCAGTAAAAAAATCTGGTGATGAGATAATTTTTCTTCATAAAATTATGGAAGGAGCAACTGATGAAAGTTATGGAATTTATGTTGCTAAACTTGCAGGGATTCCAGAAAATGTTGTTAAAAGAGCAAATGAAATTCTTACAAAACTTGAATTTGAAGGGACAATAAAAGATAAAATTATCGGAGAAGTTGAAATTGAATATCCATCTCTCTTCTCTTTTGAAGAAAAAACTAAAATAGAAGAATTGAAAGATGAAATAAAAAAACTTGAATCAATAAAAAATCAAATAAAAAATCTTAAAATTGAAACAATTACACCTATTGACGCACTTTTAAAATTAAAGGAAATAAAAGAAAAAATAAATGGGAAAGGTTAATTTTTTACCTGAAGAAGTTATAAGTAAAATTGCGGGTGGTGAAGTTGTAGAAAGTCCTGCAAGTGTCTTAAAAGAACTTATTGAAAACTCAATTGATGCATATAGCAAAAAGATTGAAATTAAAATAGAAAACTCAGGGAAAAAACTTATAATTGTTAAAGATGACGGAGAAGGGATTGCTCCAGACGATATAGATAAAATATTTGAAAGATATTCAACAAGTAAAATAAAGACAAAACAAGACCTTTTCAATATAAAAACTCTTGGATTTCGTGGAGAAGCACTTTATAGTATTGGTGCAGTTTCTGATGTGATTTTAAAAAGTAAAACAAAAGATTGTGATGCTGGAAGAGAGGTTCATATTAGGGCCGGGAAAAAATTAAGTGTAAAAGAATGTGCTATGTTCAATGGAACAATTTTAGAAGTAAGAGAATTATTTTTCAACATACCAGCAAGAAAAAAATTTTTAAAGTCAGATATTACTGAATTTAGAAAAATTTTCAATGTTTTTATTCAATATGCAATAGGTTTTCCAGAGATAAGTTTTGTATTTGAAAATGAAAACAAAAGAATTTTAAATTTAAATGCGTCTGAAAATTATTTAGAGAGATTTTGTGAGGTTTTAAATCTGGATGAAAACTATTTGATATACAAACAAAAAAAGTTTGAAGATTTTGAAGTTGAAATAATTGC
>JAMWCA010000126.1 GCA_023819545.1 Candidatus Omnitrophota bacterium | reverse complement strand
GTTATTTCTACACTTGATACTCCAGTTTCTCAGGTTCTTCTTGAATGTAAAATTGTTGAAGTGGCAACTTCTGAAGTAAATCAATTTTCTATTGACTGGATGATAAGTTCAAGGATGATTAGAGCGATTGATGGAACTTTAACTGGTCCAAGATTTGGAGGTGATATTTCTTACACTCCTGGATTAACCCAAACATTGCCAACTGGATTTTCTTTTGGAGTAACAAATAGAGATTTTAATGCATTAATTAGTGCACTTGCAACAAGAGGTAAAGCAAAAGTAATTCAAGCACCAAAAATTACCTGTATAAATGGAACAACCGCATATATAGTAGTAGGAAGAAATGAACCATATGAAGTTCTTACTAGAGAAGAAATAACTGAACCAACAATACAAGGAGAAAAAAGAACAGAGAAAAGAACATCTGAAATTTTTCAAGAACTTGTTGGAACACAATTTGAAGTTACACCAATAATACAGAGGAATAGAACAGTTATGCTTAATCTAAACATACGTGATACAAATCTGATAGGAAGAAAACCATTGATAACAACTGAAATTCCTATTATATCTGAAAGAATGACAACTCAAAGTGTTGTTCTATATGATAAAGAAACACTTGTTATAGGTGGAATGATAAAAAGTAGAGAAGAGGCAATAGAATCAGGTATTCCTTTCTTAAGAAAAATTCCTATTCTTGGATATTTATTTAAAAAACCAACTTTTGAGAGAACTAAAAGTGAGCTTTTAATTTTCATAACTCCTCATATTATCTCATCTTATCAAGAATCAGTTGAAGTTTCAAAACCAGATATTAAAAAATCAGAAGAAAAGATAGAAGGTGGATTACTTGAAAAATTTTAAAAATATTGACATTTATAAAAAATTAAGGTAAATTTATAAATGAAAAGGAGGGGAAATGAAAAAAGCGATTTTGATAGTAATGACTTTATTCATAACAATAGTTTTTTCTCAAACAACTTCAACAACACAGACAGGAACAAGAATTTCAAATATTTCAAGACAGGGAAGCATAGGTTCTGGTTTAGGGATTGGAACTTCAAGGGATACAGGTTTTGGAATTAGAGGTGGTAGAGATAGCCGTGAGCGGGAGGACTATAGGGGTTATCAACTTGCGAATTTTATAGCATCAATAATTGGTAGTTATTTAAGACACCCAGACCCAAAGGTAAGAATTCAGGCAATACAATCGTTAACAGGAGCAATGGTAAGTGGAGAAGGAACAAGAAGAACTTCAGATAGAACAAGTGGAGTAAGGGGATTGTTTGGTATGGATATTGGTAGAGATAGCAGAGATAGAACAAGTGGTGGAGTTGGAGGAGCAATTTTCATTCCAGACCTTTTTGTGCTTTTAAATGACCCTGACCCTGAAGTTTGTGATATGGCTTCTATGGGACTTGATATTCTATTTGGAACAGATGTAACTATTTTAAGATTTATGGATGACCCTGACCCTTTAGTTAGACAGTATGCAACAAAAATCTTTTCAACAAGAAGTTTTGCAGATTCTGATACAAGAGACAGAAGAGGTTCGCAAAGAGATGAATATGCAGAAGGAAGTTTACAGGAACTTGTTGCTTTAAGAACTTTACTTGTTAGATTAAAATATGAAAAAGATGAAGGAGTAAGAAAAGTATTAACAGATTCAATTGAGTTATATTTACAGAGTGTTGGTCTAAGTAGAGAAGGACAGAGAGGAACAAGCATTACTGGAATATTTGGTGTTGACCCTTCAATAATTAAATATCTAAACGATGAAAATCCAGAAATTAGGAAAAATGCAGTTAAAATTATTTCTGCAATGGAGTATAACCCTCAGATTTTAAACATTTTACTTGAAAGATTGAAAAAAGAAACAAATGATGAAGTGAAAGAGGCAATAGAAAAAGCAATAGATAACTATACTCATGAAAGAGCAAGAACAGTTGGAACTCAGAGAGGAATTGTTAGATAAAGACATAAATTGATGCCAAAATTATAAAAATGAGAAAGTTTTTAATTATTCTTTATTTTTTTTCTATCTTAATACTGAGAAGTGAAAGTAATTTTTATTTAAATTTCAACAATGTTGATATAAAAACATTTATTAAGTTTATAGGTGAGTTAACAAAAGAAAATTATGTAATTGACCCGAATGTAAGAGGAACTATAACTATATATTCCACAACTCCGGTTCCAATTGAAAATATTGACAGGGTTTTTAAATCTATATTAAACTTCTATGGTTTTACTGTTATAAAAAAAGAGAATTTATCATTAATTATTCCTCTTTCCGAAGGTAAAATAAGGACAAAAGATATAAATATTACAGATATACCAGAAAATAAAGAAGAAAATTTTATAATCCAGGTAATCCCTTTAAAATATTATCCAGCAGATACAATTTCTCAAATAATAACACCCTATATTTCAAAAGGAGGTCAAATTACAATTGATGTAAGAACAAATACATTAATTGTTGCTGATATTGGTGAAAATATTAAGAAAATAATTGGTATTATTGAAAAAATAGATAAACCAAGCCCACCTGGACAGGAAGAAATAAGAATATTTAAATTACAGAACGCAGACGCTGAAGAAATTGCTAAAGTTTTAGGTCAAATTTTGCAAAGAAAAATTTCTGCTGTTAGACCTGTTGCAAGAACAGCACCCATACAACCACAAGTTGTAAGTGTAAAAGCAACAAATTCATTAATTGTTTATGCTGACCCAAATGATTTTGAAACAATTGAAAAAATTATAAAAGAACTTGATATTTTAACAAATCAGGTCTTAATTGAAGCATTAATCGCAGAGGTAACTATTGATAAAACAAAACAACTTGGAATAGAATGGGCAACATCATGGAAATTTAACAATGAAAATTATACAGGTATTACAGGAACCAATTTCGGAGATATTGCTTCCTATATTGCCTCAGGAATCCCACCAACTGGACTTTCTCTTGCTTTTTATAAAGGTGATTTTACTTTCCCTTTAAGTGTAGGTGCTTTAATAAATATGTATGCAAAGGATAGTCAGTTCAATATACTTTCAACTCCACAGATTGTAACTGCAGATAATCAGGAAGCAAAAATAAATATTAGTGAAAATATACCTTATTTAAAAGAAACAAGGTTTTATACTTATTCAAGTGGACAAGGTGGCGATGTTGTTAAAAGTTATGATTATAAAGATGTTGGAATAATATTAAAAATAACTCCTCAGATAAGTCAGGATAAATATGTAAGATTAAAAATTTCTCAAGAAGTCACAAAACTTGTTGAAGGAGGAATTCCTGAAGCACCAACAACTGCAAAAAGACAAGCAGAAACAACTTTAATAATTCCAAATGGGAAGACAGTTGTTCTTGGTGGATTGTTAAGAAATGATTCAGAAAAATCTATTCAAAAAGTCCCATTTTTTGGAGACATACCACTTCTTGGTAAATTATTTAGAAAAGAAACAACAAAATCAGTAAAAACAAATTTGATGATATTTATTACTCCTCACATAATTTCAACTTTTGAACAGGCAGAAAAAATAAAACAAGAAAAAGAAAAATTGATAGAAGGGATTAATAAAGATGGATAAATTAAAATGGATAGAAAATTTTGAAGATAGAATTGACCCTGAAATTTTGAATATTTTCCCCTATAATTTTTTAAAAAATAATTGTTTTATCCCTGTTAATGGCGAAAATGGTGAAATTCTTATTATTACAAATAATCCTTTAAATCTTGACATAGGAGAAATAAAAACAATTCTAAAAAGAGAAATAAGAATAGCCCTTTCAAGTGAAGAAAAAATAAATGAGTTTATTGAAAAATTTTATTATCATCCAAGTTCTTCAAAAAAAGTGATAGATGATTTAAGTACAGAAGAGTCATTACATTTAGAAGAGGATATTGATACTGAAACATCTAACCTCCTTGACCTTGCAAATAAAGCACCTGTTATAAGAATAGTAAATCAAATAATTTATAGAGCAA
>JAMWCA010000125.1 GCA_023819545.1 Candidatus Omnitrophota bacterium | reverse complement strand
TAAAGGTCAGATGTTGCGTTAAATACTTGATAACCTGCTCTTTCTAAAAGTGGTTTATAATTTCTTATTCGTTCCTGTCTGACATACGGAGGATTTTCTATTACTACATCAAACCCACCCTTTTCCCTGAAAACTTTTGGAAAAAGTAACCTAAAATCAAAATTTATTTTATAGCCAAACGTTTTTTCAGATTTTTCAAAACGCCATTTTATTTTCTCATCTATTTTATTTTTCAGTTCTTGTTTTTTTGATGAATTTGTCTCATTAAAGTATTCATCCATCAAGTTTTCAATTTCTTGTTCAATTGGTGAACCCCAGTTTTCAGGAAATCCTAAGAGTGAATCGCCGCATACAACTTTATAATCAAGGTTTGGAAGTGGTTTTATATTATAAAAATTTTCTTCATCCACAATCAATGAAAGCCAGAACCTTAACTTGCATATCTCCACAGCCCCTGGGTCTATATCAACTCCATAGAGTGAATTTTCAATGCAATGACGCTTTAAATCGTAAGAATTTTCACAATGTAGCACAGACATTCTTGTCTGTGATTCATGGTGTAGCACAGACATTCTTGTCTGTGATTTATTTTCCTCAGGCAGAGACGCTCGAGTTTCCTTCACAGGCAGGAATGCCTGTGTTACCTCAGGCAAGAATGCCTGAGTTACATTAGCTAATGCCTGTGAGACATACAACCAATATTTATCCTCTGACAGATTGGCTTTTTTTGGATTCTCAAATATATACTGGATAAAATGACAATACTCCTTTTCACTACGAACAATGTGGTCATAAGATTCTTCCATCCATATTTTATTTCCAGTTATTCCTAATATTTTATTTATCTCTCTTGCACTTGCTCCCTTTATTCCTTTAAGAATTTCAGAAAGCGAATATCCTGGAAAAGGTTCTATCAGTAAATGGACATGATTAGGCATTATAACTACCGCATGGATTTTTAATTTTTCATTATCAAATTTCATAATACATTCTTTTACTTTTTCTCTTATTTCTGGTTTTGATAAAATACAGGAACCATAACCAGCATCAAGCCAATTTTCAAATTTATTTCCGAATTTTTTATTGTATTCTTCCCATTGTTTTTCATTCAATGGTTTAGGATTATTTTTTGACCATATCTCGTATTCTTCTTTCCATTGATTTATTTTTTCCTGCGGCAGTGAATCAGCAAGACGAAAGGTAATCCAATAAATGGAACCTGATTTTGTCCAATGAGGAAGATTACGATGGGTAATATGAAGGTCATCATGTTCGCAGACAGGAATGTTTGTGTTACTTTCACAGACAGGAATGGCTGTGTTACTTCCACAGACAGGAATGTCTGTGTTACTTCCACAGACAGGAATGTCTGTGTTACTTCTACTTCCACAGACAGGAATGGCTGTGTTACTTCCACAGACAGGAATGTCTGTGAAACAATAAATGGAGAGTAATTGTCTTAATTTTACAATCTCGTGCATCATTCCAACTGGAAAAGCTCCTGACCCTACAGCAGGGTCGCATACTTTTATATCGGCTAAGAGGGCATCTATTTTTTTTGCATTCTCTTTAATAGTTTCAGGAATTTGACTTTCATATCTTGTTGATTTTTGCACGCCTTCTTTAATTTTTTCTTCTCTTTCAAGGGCAATTATTTCTATTTCTCTGACTGAATCGGCTATTTTTATGAACTTTTCAATGTCACAGGCAGGAATGCCTGTGCTACTTTCCAGGTAATTAATCAAACTCTCCTGACACATATAATGGACAATCTCTCTTGGAGTGTAATAAACTCCATATTCTTTGTTGAATTTTGTCTCTTCACCCGTTTTGCCTGATTTTAAAACTCTAACATATTCATCAAAATTGTCAGGTCTTATAGCGTTAAGTTTTTCATAGATTTTTCCAAGGAGTTCTGGGTCTAAAGCAACCTCTTTTTCAAGGGGCTCTTCTTCATTTACAGTAAAATTATATCTATCAAACACATCAAGAATGCCATCGCCAATATCTCCCTCCTTTGTTCTATTTTCATTAGAGAAAAGTTCATTTGGAAGTAAAAGGTCAATATTTACCCAATCAAAGTTGCCTATAGGGTCAAAAAGTCCACCATTTAGAAAAGGGATTTTGCAGTTAAATCTGCTGTAATAGTGGTCTTCTGAACTTCTATCAGTCCTTAATGCTTCATAAAAAAGTGGTTCCAGGATGTCATTATAAAAGTTTCTGTAGTCCACAAAATCTTTATTGAACAATCTTCTCATAAAATCTTTTGGACCACTTCCCCAAGGTTTACCCTTTTCCACTCCAAACCATCCTTTCTTCTGAAGAAAATAGAGAAACACAATTTGCCCAAGTAATCTTTTTGCAAAGTCAACAGTGTTTATGTTTTTTCTTTCAAATTCCTGTTTTACTTTTATATCTGATATAAGAATTTTATCAAGTTCTAATTTTGTTCTTATAAAAAGGTCTCTATATTTCTGGAAAAATTCTTTTGTAACTACTTCAACATTAAACGCTTCCTCTAAATCTTCAAGTGTTGGCTTCCACTCATCGTTTTCAAGTATTGGTATAAACCTACTTTGGGCTGTATGGCTTTTTTCATTTTTTCCAACAAGGAAAGACCATCTTCTTGCTGAAGTGAATTCTTCTTTTACTTCTATCTTTCCGGTAGGTGTTTCTTCAAAGCGATAATCCATCTTGACAAGTGAAAAACGCCAATCTTCACTCGTAGGTGATACGAAAGCAACCAGGGCAGCTTCTCTTAATTTTCCACTTATACTTCCTTTTAAATACCACGCTATAAAGTTTCTCTGCATTGTTCTTGCACGCTCAAGGGAGGTCTCTTTTTTAAGTTGGACAATCAGTATATCAATTTCTTTATCATCATAGGTGTATTGACCTATCCATTCTAAGGATTCTATATAGGGCTTAAATGCATCTGGAATATAATCCCCTTGATAGACAAATGTTTTTTCTCGGTTATACTTCTTAAGGAGATTACTTATGAACTCTGTAAATCTTTCTTTATTAAAATGGTCTTCAAAAGTTCTGATTATCAAACTTTTTGCTTGTTCTTTATCCATCTTTGTTCACTTCTTCAATAATTTTTTGAACAATTACATATAATTCAGGAATTTTTTCTTTTACTACTTTCCACACAATTTCATAATCTACACCGAAATACTCATGGATTATCTTATTTCGCATTGCAACAATTTCTCTCCACTTTATTTGTGAATACTTCTTTTTGATACTGTCAGGTATCTTCTTGCTTGCCTCTCCAATTATTTCTAAGCTTCTCACAAATGCCCTTTTGAACTCTTCATTTTTCAAAAAATCATCCAGATTAATTCCCCTGCTTCTTGTTATAAAATACTCACATTCATTTTTTATATCATAAAGATGATCTCTAAATTCCCTCATAGGTAAAGCGTCTCCTTTAAAATTATTTTACCGATGTATGGTTTTAGTGCAGATTTTAAAACTAAATCTACTTTTCTCTTCAATTTTCTAGATAAAAAGTTCTCTATTTCAATATAAGTCAATAAATCAGGTTTTTCATAGAAATCAATGAGTATATCAATATCACTTCTTTTCTTCTGCTTGCCTTTAACCCAGGAGCCAAATATTCCAATTTCTTTAACCTTATATCTCTGTTCCAATTCTGGCTTAAGTTTTTTCAAAATAGTTTTTATTTCTTCTAATGTTTTTACTTTTTTATTCATCCCTCTCCTCTGATAAATAAAGTGATAATATAACTTCCCTTTTTCCTTCAGTTATAGCAGAAGTTTCCGCATAGTGGCTTTTGAGAAATGTTGATGAGATTTCTCTTTGCAAAATGCCAATCACCTTTAATGTATTTTTTATTTCTTTATTAAGTTTTTTAATCTCCCTTAAAGTTTTTTGAACTGTCTTCTTTGGTAAAGCACCTTCTTCAAGCCGATTGATAACTTTTTTAAGATACTCCTCCTGCTGTTCAGTCAGTTGTTTGCTGTTTTT
>JAMWCA010000124.1 GCA_023819545.1 Candidatus Omnitrophota bacterium | reverse complement strand
GTTTGCTTATGTGGCAAATTTAATTGGTAAGATTAATTCAATCGGAGCAAATTCAGAATGGCTTAGATTTCTTTCATCTTCTGGAGCTGTTCTTCTTACTTTTCTTGCAGGAGCTGAGCTTGAACCAGAAGTAATACAAAAAAAATTTAAAGAGGTTTCTGTGGTAGGTCTTGTTGGTTTTCTTGCTCCATTTCTTGGCTGCTCTGCTTTAGCATACTATTTAATTAAATGGGATATTAAAGCAAGTCTTTTGTGTGGAGTTGCATTATCAACTACCTCAATGGCTGTTGTTTATTCGGTGATGCTTGAAACAGGATTTAACATAACAGAATTTGGCAAGGGTATACTTGGAGCCTGTTTTGTTAATGACCTTGCAACAGTAATAGCTTTAGGGCTTATCTTTGCACCATTTACATATAAAACTATTATATTTATTGGAGTTACGGTACTTGTTCTTGCAATTCTGCCTTTTTTAAGTCAATGGCTAAGAAAAACTTATGCTTATAGAACTGCTGCTATAAGGACAAAGTGGGTAATCTTTGTTCTATTTGGTCTTGGAACGCTTGCAATCTGGTCTGGTAGTGAGGCAGTACTTCCAGCTTACCTTGTAGGGATAATTCTTAGTGAATTTTCAACTGCAGATAAAGCATGGATTGGAAGACTTAGAACACTTACAGTAGGTTTTTTGACACCATTTTATTTTATCCGTGCAGGTACTTTTGTCTCAATCCCGGCGCTTATTTCAGCACCGATTGTTTTCCTTGTTTTATTGGGCGGGAAAATCCTTACTAAAATCTTTGGTCTTTATCCTGTAGTCAGCACATTTCGCCGCGAGTTTAATGAGAGGTGGTATTATACTATGATGATGTCAACGGGGTTGACTTTTGGAACAATATCGGCACTTTATGGTTACACCTACAATATAGTAACGCAGGATCAATACTCTTTTTTAGTTGCAGTAGTAATTGGCAGTGCGGTTTTACCTACTTTGATTGCAGGGATCTTCTTTATTCCAAAACATCTTTTATTAAAACAGATTAAGCGTAAATTTCCTTTAGGTGATAATCTTAGTGAAGAATAAGAAATAATTTTTAGAAACAACTCTTGACTTTTATATTTTTTAATTGTATATTTGTATATTAGTACAAATGTGTAATTATATGTTGTATTTTTAAAAAATATAAACAGTAGATTTTAGTAATTATGAAAGATTATGTTAAAAAACTTAAATCACTTGGGGACGAAACAAGAATAAGAATTTTAAAACTTATTATTGAAGCTAGTCAACTTTATGTATGTGATATAGTTTCATCCTTGAATTTACCTTTTTACTGTATTTCAAGACATATTAAAGAGTTAAAAAATGCAGGTATACTTGAAGAACAACGAGATGGAAAATTTATAAAATATTTTTTAAAAGATAAAAACGATAAATTTATTTATAGTTTAATTAACTTTTTGAATTCTGTTGATGATGAAATTTTTAAAACAGATAAAAAAAGGATGAAAAATATATTAAGGATTAGAAAGAGATTAGGTTGTAAATTATTATAATTAAATTTATTTATAAAAATGTTAAGGAGTTTTTATGAAGATACAAATTTTAGGAATAGGTTGTCCAAAATGTAAAATACTTGAGGCTAATGCAAGAGAAGCAATAAAAGAACTTGGAATAAATGCTGAAATAGAAAAAATTACTGATATAGAAGAAATTATGAAATTTGGTGTTATGGTTACACCAGCATTAGCAGTTGATGGAATAATAAAATCTGCAGGTAAGGTTTTATCAAAACAACAGATTATTGAAATTTTGAAATAAATTTTTAAATTTTATGTTTCTTTAAGATTGATAATACATAGTATTAAAAGTTTTCTCAGTGGCTAATATTAAATTCTGTTTTTCATTTTTCAATATTGTTTATTAAATAAGGTATAATATAGCCCAATAGATATAGAAAAATTTTTAAAAAAGGAGGGAAAAATTATGCAAAAAAACCAAGATTTCTAATGTGTATCTGCACAGGACAGTGCCCAGGATTTGCAAGCTTGAATGTCTGGGAATTAATAAACTATGTAAGAGGAGAACTTGATGTAGAATATGCTATTGTTCATCCACAACTTTGTGTTGACGATGGAGATAGGTTTATCAAAGATTATATCAAACCAGGTGTAAGATATGTCATAGGAGCATGCGACCATAAAATGCAAAGAAAGATGTTAAAAGATGCTTTTGCAGATGCTGGCGGGAATTATGATGAACAGGTTATTTCTTTAGATCTCAGAAATATGTCAGCACAAGATGCTATGAATAAGGTTAAAGAAACTATAGAATCTTTAAAATAAATATGTAAGACAGAATCTTAACAAAAAGTTTGATCTTGTATATATAAATTCAAATTAAATGGAGGGTAATTTATGCGGGATAGATCGACTTATACTGGATTGCCAAAAAATGAAATAGACTGGTTTCCTAAAATTGATAAGAAAAAATGTAGGCCTGATGAGTGCGGATTTATCTGTGTAAAATTTTGTCCCTTTGGCGTTTTTTCTCATAATGGGAACGGTTTTGTGGATGTTTTGAAGCCTTATGAGTGCAATGTCGGAGATGAGTCCTGCAGGTTTCAGTGTCCTTATGATGCAATTAGTTTCCCTAAAAGGGAAGAATTAAAAGAAATGCTCCGTAAGGTAAGAACAAAATATGAAAAAAAGGAGGGTTAAAAATGAGTCTTTTCAGTGGAATATCGAGAGAAAAAATTCCGTGGTATCCAACTATTGATTATGACAAATGCACAGGTTGCCAAGAATGTTTTAATTTTTGCAGAAATAAAGTTTTTAAATGGGATGATGATAATAACCATCCTATAGTTTCTAATCCTTACAATTGTGTGGTAGGATGTTCTTCATGTGCAAACCTTTGCTCAAATAAAGCAATAAAATTTCCTACAAGACAACAACTTTTAGAATCTATAAATAAAATTAAACAGGAAACATCAAGTAGTAGATGAAATTGAAATAAATAAAAAAATTGATATATTTTAGAAAAAATTTCTTAACATACTTTTTCGTTAAAAGATAATAATTTAAATTTTACATATTGTTGAAATATAATATTTTAAAAATAAGGGTTAGGTAAATCTTATGAAAATTATAATAGTAGGAGAAGAAGATACTTTTCAACAACATCTTTTGAAAAATACACTAGAGGCTATAAAAGAGATTGGATGTGAATGCCAGCTAGAAGTTATACATGATATAAAGGAAATAATGAAACTAGAAGAATGCGATCTTATAGTCACCCCAGCACTGATAGTTAATGATCATATACTTTGTGAAGGACATATATGGGATAAAGAACATATAAAACATTATATTATGAAAGTTTTAAATAAATAGTTTTAATCAATTTTAATTAGTTTATTAAAATATATAAAAAACATATAATTAATTGAAGATAAAGTATTAAATTTGCAAACTAAAAATAAAAAATTAAATTAAGAAAATTTTATAAAAGGAGATTTTTATGCCATGGTTTGCAGGAGTAAAAAGAGAAGAAGTAAATTGGTATCCTACAATTGATTCAGAAAAATGTTTAAAATGTGGCATATGTATGAATTGTGGTAAAGAGGTTTACGACTAGACTGAAAATGGTGCAGTAGTAGCAAGACCTTATAGCTGTGTGGTAGGTTGCTCTACATGTGCCAATCTCTGTCTTGGAAACGCTATAACATTCCCGGATATTAATGAACTAAGAGAATTTTACAAAAAACACAATATCTGGCCAAAGGTAAAAAAAGTATTGGAAGAACAAAACAAACTCGTAATAAAAAAGAAATAGCAAAAAGGAGATTTCTTATGCCATTTAAAAATATTGGTTTTATTGGTGCTGGAAGAATTGTAAAAATAATTTTAGAAGGATTGAAAAATAAGAATTTTAACCTTGAATCGATTTCTACCTACGATTGCAGTAAAGAGGCTCTTGATAGTATTTTAAAAGCATTTCCTACAGTACGAATAATAAACACA
>JAMWCA010000123.1 GCA_023819545.1 Candidatus Omnitrophota bacterium | reverse complement strand
TGAGTTATTTAGTAAAAAAGAAGTTCTTGAATATTTTGAAGAAAAACCATATATAGCAGAAACACCAGAACAGGCAGTTGACCTTGCGTTTAATTTGATTGGAAAATAATCAAAAAATTATCAAATTGAGTTATTAAAAAGTAAGGAAAGAAATTCTGAATCTTTAAATTTATTATCTTTTATTGTTACTTTCCCAAGACGAACTATTACAAGTTTAAGAGAGGGAATAATATATAATCTCTGTCCTCCTGCTCCACATGCAGCCACTAAATCTTGAGGAATAAATTTTAAATTTGATAATTTACTCCATCCAGTATCATCTATAATTAAATTTGTAATAAGATTTGCATTACTACGATTAACTTTTCCTATTAGCCACCACGTTAAACCATAAACAGGATAAACTTCACTCCCTTTAAAACATTGTGATAAAATTTTAGAATCAATTATTTTTTTACCATTTATATTCCCACCAAGTCGTATAAATTCTCCAAATTTTATCCAATCAAGACCAGTCATATAAGCACCACCTGCTACTTGTGGGTTTCCATCTTTAAATCTCATTCTATATTCAATTCTTATTGATAATGGGTCTAATATCCTTCTTTTTAAATAACTCTCAAATGTCTCATTTTTTAATTTCAATTGAAAAGCGTATGCAAAAATATTATGAGAAACACCACCATATCTGAATTTCTTACCTGGGACTTCTACAATTGGCACATTTATAAGGTTTTTCCAGGTTAAATTAGATATATCTTTCAAATCAGGACTTAAGCCACTTGTCAAATTAAGTAAATGTCTATAAGTGATTTGAGATTTTAATGGATGATTTTTCCACTCTTCAATAACTTCAGAAACTTTATCATCAAGATTTATTATACCATCCTCAACCCCTGCCACTGCAACTATACCAACAAAACTTTTACTGCCACTTGCAAGCATCTGTAATCTATCAGGAGACCCTTTACCTGAATATTTCTCAAAAATAATATTCCCGTCATACATAATAATCATACATTCACCATCTTTTTCTTTATGATATTCAAACGCCTTTTCTATTTTTTCATTTTTTAAAGGGAATTGACTGAAAAGATTAACTATGAAAAAAAGAAAAAAACCGAAAATTAAATTGACCATTTTTGACTCCTTGTTTTCAATATTTAGACATATTTTTAAAAGAGAAGTTTAGTGTTATCAAATTTTTATAAACTGAGAAAAGATATAAAGACAGGTAGATTTGCTTAAAGGTCGGTTATTATTACCACATTTTGGAGAAACAATACAAGAAGGACAACCAACTTCACATTTACAGTTTAAAACTGAACTATAAGCAACTTTTATAATTTCTTCTATCCTTTCAAAACCAAGTTTTGTAATTCCAACACCCCCTTGATAACCATCATATATAAAAATTGTTGCTTTTTCTGTCTGTTGATGAAATGGAAAAGAATAACCACCAATATCAAATCTATCACAGGTTACAACAAGTGGAAAAATACCTATCATTGAATGTTCAAGTGCATGGATTCCTCCAGAAAAATCCATTCTTTTTTCTTTTATTTCATAGATTATTTCATCAGGAATCTCAATCCATAGCGATTGTGTTTTAAGTTTTTGCGAAGGTAAATTTAACATATATGTTCCTATTAATGTCTTATCTTTTTCCCTTCTTTTCTCATAACTTACAATTTGTTTTGTAACTTCAATCTCTCCAAATTTTATCTTAATATCTTTCCCTTTTTCTTTTTCAATATTTAAAATATCTATTTTTTCCCACCAATTTGGTTGAGTATAATAATCACCAAAGTTTATTTCAACAACAACCATCTTTTTTTCAAAGTTTATAAAGATTACCTCATATTTTTTACCTTTATGTAAATAAATTGCTCCTGGATGGCACTCAAATAAAACCTTATCTTGTTCTATCTCTCCTATTTGTCTTTCATCATTTATATCAAAAATTGAATAAATCTCTCCTACACTTCTTAAATTTAAATCCCAGTGAATTGGTCTCCCAGGGAAAAAATATCTGCCATCTCTTGTCTTGAAAAATTTTTCTTTTTCAATTACTTTATTAAACACATCTCCATAAATCTTCTGGTCAACCTCTAAGTTTAAAGGATATTCATAAGAAGCACATTTTATATGATTAGTTGAAATAATTTCATTTTCAAAATTTATTATTACATCTTCAAACTGCCTTTTAATAAATTCATCTGGATTCCTTATAAAGTATTGGTCAAGTGCATCTTCAAGAGCCATAAAAATAACAAGACCTTCTCTTTTTCTTCCAACTCTACCAATTCTTTGCCATGTGCTTATTATAGTTCCTGGATAACCAAATAAAATACAATTATCAAGATATCCAACATCAATTCCAAGTTCTAAAGCACTTGTTGAAATTACTCCTTTAAGTTGCCCAGTAAAAAGGTTTCTTTCTATTTCCCTCCTTTCTTCTGGTAAATATCCTGCTCTATAACAAGAAACTAAACTTTCTATTTTTCTATCAGTTTTAATAGCCAATATTTGTAATAATTCTGCTGTCTTTCTACTGTTTGTAAAAAGAATTGTTGATAGACCATAATTTATACTTTCTCTTAATAAATTAATTGCATGTGTGTAATATGATTCAAATTGTGAATTCCAGAATATTATATATTTTTTAGGAAGTGGAGCAGAACTTTCATCAACGACAAAAAACTTGAGCCCTATAAATTCTTCTGCAAATTTTTCAGGTTGATTTATTGTTGCAGAAAGTAAAATAAATTGCGGATTACTCTGATATAAATTACAAATCCTTCTTAATCTTCTTATTACATGACTTACATTAGTTCCAAAAATCCCTCTATATGTATGAACTTCATCTATTACAATAAATCTTAATCTTGAAAAAAATCCTCTCCATTTTTCGTGAAAAGGTAAAATCCCTATATGTAACATATCTGGATTTGTTAAAATTATATTTGGAAAATTTGTTCTTATCTTCTTTCTTATATCTTCTGGTGTATCTCCATCATAAATCTCACTTTTTATAAATTCAAATTCTTTTAATGTTTTAAGCTGGTCTTGAGTTAATGCTTTTGTTGGAAAAATATAAAGAGATTTAATATCAGGATTTTTTAAAATTTCATTTGCAATAAAAATGTTATAAATCAATGTCTTACCACTTCCTGTTGGAGTTGTAACTATAATATTTTCACCATGATTTAATCTATCCAGAGCTTCTTTTTGATGTAGATAAATCTTTTCAATTCCTTTACTTTTCAATTTTTCCTTCAATGGTGTTAGAATAAAATCAGGCAAAGGATAAAAATTTCCTTTTTTTTCTTCTATCTCAATTATCTTTACAACATGTTCTTTATATTTTTTTGCTATATTTTCAACAAATTTACCAATATCTTTTTCCATAATTTTATATCTTATACCAAAAAACAAAAATAAACCAAATTTTAATAGAACAACCAATAATAAATGATAGAGGAAAGATGCAGTATTTCAGAAATAAAAAATTAAAAAGATTTTTGTAATTTAGATAATCATGAAAATTATTGTCAATCCTCCTTTCCCAGCTAACACCTACGAGGTGAAGGTGGAAAGACTTAATCAATCTTCAACTCTTTTTGTCATAAATTATTTTCACCTTTTTAAAAAAGGATACTGTTGCCCCTTCATTATTATTTTTATTTGAAGGACAAAATTAATAACACTAAAAATTTTTTATATTTTTCATTAATTCTTCAATAATTCTGTCTTCTGGATATGTTCCAATTATTTTGCCCTTTTTAAACAAGACCCATTTTTTATCTCCACCTGCTATCCCTATATCTGCTTGTTTTGCTTCTCCTGGACCATTAACTGAACAACCCATAACTGCTATTTTTAATTTTTTAATTTTTGGATATTCTTTTTCAATTTTTTTTAACTCCCTTTTTATTTGTTCTAAAACCTTATTTAAATTCACTTTTAATCTTCCACAGGTTGGACAGGATATAATCTCTGGCTCAAATATTCTTAAATTTAATGCCTGTAATATTGATTTAGCTACTTTTATTTCTTCTTGTGGAGGCGCAGTCAATGAAACT
>JAMWCA010000012.1 GCA_023819545.1 Candidatus Omnitrophota bacterium | reverse complement strand
CCATCTACTTTATCTATTCCTTCTTTTTCTAAAATCTTATCTATATTCTCAAATCCACCTTTAATCAATTTATAATTTTTGAACTCTTTTAAATTTTCTTCAGCTATTTTCAACATTTTTTCGTCTTTATCAATACATATTAAAAAAATATTTTTCCCTGAAGAAAGTAAAAATTTACTATGGCCTCCTGCTCCACACGTACAATCTACATATAAACCACCATCTTCTAAATTTATCCATTTCAAAACTTCTTCTTTTAAAACAGGAAAATGTTTTTCATTCCCAGATTTTATCAGCAATTTCTCCATATGATGGTCCATACTTTTCACAAAATTCTTTCCATTTTAACTCATCCCATATTTCTATTCTTTTCCCTGCACCAATAATAACAACATTCTCCTTAATTTCTGCATATTCAATTAACTGTAAAGGAATTAAAATTCGCCCTTGTTTATCCATTTTTTCTTTAAAAGAACCAGAATAAAATAAGCGGGTAAATATTCTTGGATTTCCTTTTGTAAAAGAAAGTTCGTTTATCTTTTCTACTTGTTGTTCAAAAATTTTTTCAGGAAAGACAAAAAGACACTTTTCTATGCCTTTTGTTAGATAAACTATATTATTCCCATCTTCTTTTATTAACTCTCTTAATTTTGAAGGGATAATTATCCTTCCTTGACTCTCAATTTTACTCCTATATTCACCAAAATATACCATTTTTCACCTTTTTATAACATTAAATACTCACTTTAAAATTTTGTCAAGTTTTTTATTTTTGGATAATGAATAGGATTTTTATTTTCTCTTGGCTTCTATTTTTTCTTGATATCTACTTTCAATGTAAGTTTTTATAGGGTCAATTGGAACACCTTTTTTCAATCTTGCTTTAAAAATTATAGGCCTTACATCACACAAAGAAATTGCTGAATTGAAAGTTCTATTTGCTAAAATTATCTCATCTTTAATTTGAAAATTTTTTATTTTCTCTTTCTCAACAAGAACTGCCCTTGCAAGAGAGATTTGAAGGGAATCTATTGAATGTAAAATTGAATGGAATCTGTTTTCTCTTCCACTTGCCTGGTCAATCATATATGCCCAATTTTTCTTTTTTTCTTTATTACAAATTACCTTCCCTTTTACAAGTTCATAAAATATTCTTGCGATTTGTAAGTTAGGTTCAACTGCATGGTCATCATCTGCTGCATATCTTGTATTGAAATGAAACCCACAGGGAATATTTTCTGATATTAAAGTAGCAACTATTTGTTCAATATTTACTCCATGAGAATGGTGCCCTAAATCAATTAAAACACCAACATTTTCTCCAAGAGATTTTGCAAGAATATATGAAGTTCCCCAATCAGGTATTGTCGTGCTATATGTTCCTGGTTCAAATAATTTATATTCAATCAGTATAGTTATATCTTTTGGAATTTTTTCATAACATTCCAATAAAGATTTTTTCATTAGTTTGTAATTTTCTGAAAGGTCAATCTGCCCTGGATAAAGAGAACCATCAGGAAACCAGAGTGTTAAAAGTTTGTTTCCATATTTTTTTGCAATTTCCGCTCCAAATATTGTTTGTTCAATATATCTTTTTCTTGTTTTTATATCTGGACAAGTAAAACTTCCTCTGTAAGAACCTGTAAGAAAATATGTAGGATTTATTGCTCCTAAAGAAATCCCTTTTTCTTTTGCATATTCATAAACATCTTTAACAATTTTGTAATCCGGTTCTATTCCATCCATTGAGAAATCCCATAAAATATGGGTAGATATTCTTGGTGCACACCCTGTTAATTTATGAACAAATGAAGCATCATCAATTTTTTCATATATATTTCTTGCGTATCCTGGTGGAGTATAATTTCCAAACCTTCCTCCACCAAAATTTCCAAATATCCAACTTGGAATTTCTACTTCAAAATTTTCTACATACTCAATTGCTTTTTTTACTTTTTCTTGTCCAAATTCATCTTCAAGTTGTTTTATTCCATTTTCAATCCAGTTCTCGTAATTCATAAAAACCCTCCTTTAAAATAAATAGAAATAGGAGTGACCTATAAGCCGGATTCTGTTTTAGGTGTTCATTCATCTGGGTCAGAAGTCGCCTTCTGACTCAAGCGGTCTACCCGAACCTTTTGGGGCAGGGAACCCATTGGTTCTACTTGACCTTGCTTCAGGTGGGGTTTGCCTTGCGTTCTCTGTTACCAGAGAACCGGTGAGCTCTTACCTCGCCTTTTCACCTTTGCTTACTATTTTTATATATAGTAAGCAGTGTATTTTCTGTGGCACTTTCCAGGTATTGCTACCTGTTCCTGTTAGGAACCACCTTCCCTGCAGAAGTCCGGACTTTCCTCCCACCAGAAAATCTGGTGAGCGAACACCAGGTCACTCCTTTAGAATAACTCATCATCTTTTTCAATGAACGAATTTGCAACTTTGTCTGCAATTTTATTTTCTTCCCTACTTATATAAGTGATTCTAATATTATTATACTTTGAAAATAGAAAACTGACTATTTTGTGGAAAATCAACAATTTTTCGTCTTTTACCTTATACTCACCATTGACCTGTTTAACAAGAAGTTGACTATCACTTTTTATTTCTATTTCATTTGTTTTTAACGGAAGACACTCAATCAATGCAAAAATTAAAGATATATATTCTGCAACATTATTTGTTGTTATTCCTATATAATCACCCATTTTTTTATATATTTTGTTATTTTTGAAAATAACTACTCCATATGCGCTTTTACCAGGATTTCCTTTTGATGCTCCATCTATATAAATGTAAATTTTCCCCATTAAAATAAAATTCTACTACAATTTTCACATTGAATAATTTCTTTTTTCTTTTTTACTTTTTCTACTAAAAAGGTAGGAAGTTTCATATGGCATCCTCTACATATACCATTCTCAATTTTTACTATCGCTATTTTATCTTTTTTTGATTCCCTTATTTTTTCATATAAAACATAAATTTTATAATCTATATCTTTAACAAAATTTTCTCTTTCTCTCTTTTTTGCTTCTACTTCAACTTTTAAATTTTCTATTTTTTTATTCTCTTCTTCTATAATTTTTGAAACCTTTTCTTTTGTTTTTTTTAATTCTTCTTCTAAAATTTTTATTTTTTTTACTACATCATCCTCTTTTTCCATTAACAAAAGCACATCATCTTCAACTTCAGAAATTTTTTTCTTATTATTTGCAATTTCTATTAATAGTGCTTCATACTCTTTATTATCCTTTACATTATCAAGTTTTTTGTTTAAATTTTTCAATTCCTCTTCATAACTTTTAATTTCAAGTTCTTTTTCTCTTCTATCAAGTTGTATTTTCTTTAAATCTTCTTTCTGAGTTTTGATCTGGTTTTCAATATCTCCAATTTCTTTATTCAAGTTCTTAACTTTTTCAGGAAATAACTCTATCTCTGTCTGTCTTTTCAATATTTCATTATCAATTTCTTGAAGTTGTAAAAGTTTTTCTATTTCATTATCAACCATTTTTTTTCTCACTAATCATTTTTATCCTTTCAAGTTTTCAATTTTGTTATTATAAACTTTTCATCTTATTTTTTCAACAAAAAAATTTTTATAGTTATTTTTAAAAAACTCAATAAATTTTTTTTGATTTGTTGTTGCTGTTCCAATTTTTCCAACAACAATTCCAGCAGCAAAATTTGAAATGATAGCGCTTTCTAAAACATCATTACTTACACATAAATAAAGTGAAAATATCCCACACACAGTATCTCCTGCTCCAGTAACATCATAAACATCTTTTGCAATTGAGGGTATATGATATATCTCACTTTTATTTTTAAAAACAATCATACCATCTTTCCCAAGAGTTATTATTAGATTCTCTGATTTCAAAAAATTTAAAATTTTAATTCCAATTTCAATAATATCTTTAACACTTTTCACATTGATTTTCTCAATTCCTAAGATTGCTTCGTTTTTATTAGGAGTTAAGCAAAAAATATTTTTATAGAATTTAAAATGTTCAGGTTTTGGGTCTACAATTATTCTTTTTTTAAATTTTTTTAAAAAATCCATAAGATTTTCTGTTATCAAACCCTTTCCATAATCAGAAACAACAATAACTTCTGCCATATTAATTTTTTCAAAAATAATTTTTTTTATTTCTTCTTCTTCCTTTTTACTCAATTGTTCAATTTTTTCTCTGTCAAGACGAACTATTTGCTGATTTTTTGCAATTATTCTTGTTTTTACTATTGTGGGAACATCTCTTTTAAAAAGAAAAAATTCTATCTTTTTATTAATAAGTAATTTTTCTAAAGTTTTCCCATTTTTATCTCTTCCAATTGCTGAAATCAAAAAAACATCTCCGCCAATATCTTTTATGTTTAATGATGTGTTCCCTGCTCCCCCAGGAAAAAACATTTCATTTTTTACTTCAACTACTGGAACAGGTGCTTCTGGAGATATCCTATCAACATCTCCAAAAATATAATGGTCAAGAAGGATATCTCCAATTACTAAAATTTTTTTTGAGGGAAATTTTTTGAAGTTTTTTTTAATCTTTTCAATATTCAAAATTTTTTCCAAACTAAATTTCATTTATTTTTATATCCAAAAAATTGAATTCCCCTGTTTCCCTGTAAATAAATCAATTATAAACCAAATACCAGCACAAGTATAAAGACCTAAAGGTAACCCAAGGAAGAAATATTTAAATTTATTATAAATTTGAGCACCACCATATTTTAAAATAAGCTTTTTTATTAGCCATACAACAAATATTGAAAACCAAAGTTGATCCATAAGCCAAACAGGCCCTATTAAAAATCCAATTGGATGCAATGGCCACCAGAGGAAGTTTTGTCTTGCAAAAATTAGAATACCCATTGATACAAAACCTATTCCTCTACTTATCCATCCAATTTTATTTGGTAAGGTTGGATTTTTTATAATATCCGCAGCATATTTATATGGTGCTTGAGGACCTCCAACAAAATACCAATTATTTAAATTAATTCCTCCATATTTATAAGCAAGTTTTAATTGTAAAATTATGGTAGTGATTATATTTACAAAAATTGCTAAAAATAAAAACCAAAAAAAAGGTCTTCTATTATGTTCTGACTTTTCTACTATTTTAAGTGACATTGAAGTTGAAGCAAGTGGAAAAGTTCTTAAATCAGCAGCATATATATATGTTAATCCAAGAGCAAGAATTGTAAAAGGAGTGAGATTTTTTGAACCAAACATTGATATGATTTGAACAGAAGCAATTGTTGTTGCTACCATTGTAGGAATTCCTCCTTCACAGACAATTCTTGTTAAAGTTAACCAGATTAAAAAAGCAAATATTAGAAATAAAACTGCTATGTACCATTTCATCCCAGAAAAAATTAACCATAAAATCATAAATAAAGAACCAAAAACAATCCCCCAGAAAGCACTTTTATAAGATAAGATTTCTTCACTATCATCAATTTTTTTACCAATTGCTCCAGAAAAAACATCTTTTAAATGGTGTCGCCATAAAAATAAACTATACCCAACCATCATTATCATTGCTCCCATTCCAAGATGGGCAAATATTGCCTCTCCAGCACAACCATAAATTCCAACATTTTCAGTGCTTACAATTCCTGCAATATTAAATATCCCTCTTATAACTTTAAAAATTAAATTAAAAAACCATAAAGAAAATGCAACATCAAGATTTACAAAATAAACAAAACCTATCACTGGAAAACTTATTCTAAATATTAGGGAGAGTGTTTTTCTAAAGATAGGGATGCTTCTTACAAGTTGTATTTGAGGGAATGCTGGAAAATAAAAATGGAAGGCATTAATCGTTCCTATTATAAAAGCAATTGAAAAACCAAACCACATAAGTGGATTTTTGAAAAAACCTGGTAAAATCCCTTTATTTTCTTCAACCATTTCCTTAGGTAAAATTGTCAATGGATAGACAAGTTTTTCTCTTTCAACCCATTGCTTCCTTAAAATTGATGCGACACAAATCATAACAAAATAAAGAATAAGAATAAAAGGTATCCAATATAACAAAGGCAACAGCCATACTTTCCAAGGTATAGATATTCCTTTAGGCAAACCTTCATAAAAATATTTTACAGCTTCTTTATCAGTTACAATAAGAACTTTTTTTAAATAAGGGATTAATAATTTATCCCACTCATTCTGTGGACTTGAATAATAGGTAGGTGCAGAAATTATAGGTAGTATCTGACTTCCAAAACCCATTTCAGTAACAGAAGAAGCAACAAGCATCATTGTATAAACAACAAGCAATTCACCAGGACTAAAAGCAATATTCTTTTTAATTTTTCTTTGAATCAATTTTAAAATAGAATTGATTAGCAAAACAAATACAAAAAATATAAAAATTGCACCGCATGGCATATGGTCAATAGCCATATATGAAGCATGGACTACATCTGTTGAATAATGGTCAACAAAAGCAACAAGTATTGAAAGTAGAATACCTAAGATAAAACTTCTTTTTGTAAAAAAAGTATTCATTTATCTCCCCCTTTCAATTCATTTTCAAGTTTATAAGAAAGATTTAAAAGAATTTCTTCTTTGAAATAAGGACTTATAAATTGAACACCAATCGGTAATTTATCTGAAGAAAAACCACATGGTATACTTATTGCAGGAAGACCTGTAAGGTTGACATTTACAGTAAAAATGTCAGAAAGATACATCTTTAAAGGTTCATCTTTTTTTTCTCCCAATTTAAACGGAAGTTCAGGAGTTGTTGGAGTTAATATTATATCTACTTTTTTAAATGCCTGTTCAAAGTCACTTTTTATTAATGTCCTTACTTTTTGCGCTTTTAAATAATATGCTTCATAATAACCTGAAGATAAAACAAAGGTTCCAAGTATAATTCTCCTTTTTACCTCTTCACCAAAACCTTCACCTCTTGTTTTCATATACATTTCTATTAAATTTTTATAACTTTTACTCCTATAACCATATTTCACGCCGTCAAATCTTGCAAGATTTGAACTTGCTTCCGCTGTCGCTATTATATAATAAGTTGCAATTCCATAGTCAGTATGAGGTAAAGATATTTCTTCAACTATCATTCCTTGATTTTCCAAAATCTTCAAAATTTCAAAAATCTTTTCCTTAATTTCCTTATCTATCCCTTCTATAAAATATTCTTTAGGTATCCCAATTTTCAACTTATTTAAATCTTTATTTAAAAAATCAAGGTAATCACAAACTTCAATATCAACACTTGTAGAATCCATTTTATCTTTTCCACTTATAATTTTAAGTAATAATGCATTATCCTTTACATTTTTTGTTATAGGTCCGATTTGGTCAAGGGAAGATGCAAATGCAACAAGACCATATCTTGAAACTCTACCATAAGTAGGTTTCATTCCAACAACTCCACAGAAAGCACTTGGTTGTCTTATTGAACCACCCGTATCTGAACCAAGAGATGCAAAACATAAATTTGAAGCAACACTGGCAGTAGACCCACCCGAAGAGCCCCCAGGGACTCTTTCAAAATTATAAGGATTTTTTGTTGGTCCAAATGCAGAATTTTCTGTTGATGAACCAAAAGCAAATTCATCCATATTTGTTTTTCCAATTATAATTGCCCCTTTTTCTTTTAATCTTTCAATTACAGTCGCATCATAAGGAGGAATAAAGTTTTCAAGTATTTTTGAAGCACATGTTGTTGGCATTCCTTTTGTACAAATATTATCTTTTATAGAAATTGGTATTCCTTCAAGTTCTTTTAAATTTTCTCCCTTTGCTATTTTTTCATCTACTTTTTTTGCTTCTTCAATTGCTTCCTGATTTATGTATAGGTAAGAATGTATTTCTTTATCTTTTCTATAAATTTCCTCAAGTAATAAAGATAAAACTTCAGATGGTTTAATTTCTTTTTTTTTATATAATTCACTTAATTCACAAACACCAAGGTTAAATATTTCGTTCATAAATACTTTCTTGGGTCTGTTATCTTTCCTTCAATACAACTTGCTGCAACGGTAGCAGGAGAAGCAAGATATATAAATGCTTTTGGATTACCCATTCTCCCTTTAAAATTTCTATTTGCAGTTGAAATTACAACTTCTCCATCTGATGGTATTCCTTGGTGAGTTCCCACACAAGGACCACAACCTGGATTTGTAACACACGCTCCACTTTCAATCAAAACTTCAATATATCCTTTCCTTAAGCATTCAATATAAATTTCTCTTGAACCACAAGTGCAAATTAATCTTACACCATTTTTTATTTTTTTCCCTTTCAAAATTTTTGCTGCAATTTCAAAATCACTAACTCTTCCATTTGTGCAAGTTCCTATAAAACCCTGATTAATTTCAATCCCTTCAACTTGATTTATATCACAAACATTATCAACATTATGTGGTTTTGCGACTTGTGGTTTCAAGTTTGAGATATCAAGAATAAATTCCTTTTCATAAATTGCATCTTTATCAGGAAAAACTGCTTGATAATTTTTTACCCCTTTATTTTCAAGATATTCTTTTGTCTTTTCGTCAAATTCCATTATCCCACATTTTGCACCTATTTCAGTTGTCATATTGCAAATTGTAAATCTTTCGTCCATTGATAATTTTTTCACTGTCTCTCCTTTTATTTCAACAGACCTATATATTGCTCCTTGTGAAGTTAAATTTTTTACCATATACAAAGCAATATCTTTACCAAATACACCAAAAGGAATTTCTCCTTTTATCTCTATTTTTATTGTTTGAGGAACTTTAAACCATAAAGAACCAGTAGCAAGTGCTATTGCAAGGTCTGTTGAACCAACACCGCATGCCATACAATTTAAAGCACCATATGTTGGAGTATGACTATCAGCACCAAGAACTAAATCTCCTGGTTTTACTTTTCCCTTCTCTGGAACAACAACATGACAAACTCCTTCACCAACTTCAAAAATTTCAATTCCATATTTTTTAACAAAATCTCTCATCAATTTATGTAAAGCAGAAACCCCTTCATTCGGACTCGGACTATTGTGATCAATAACGAAAGCAACTTTATTTTGGTTAAATATTTTATTTATCCCAAGATTTTCAAATGTCTTAATTACCAAAGGAGCTGTTCCATCTTGAGCCATCAAAAAATCCACTTTTGCAAGAACAATATCTCCACTTTTTGCATCTTTTTCTGAATGAGTAGATAGAATTTTTTCAACAATTGTTTTGCCCATTTTAGGGTGTCATTGTCATTAAAAGAGCAGCTTCTTCTGGATATTTTGCTATAAAGATTAGTTCATCTTCAGTAACTGGTTTTTGTTTATGAACATTTGCATATCTTGCAAGTTCAAGAATTTTTCTTGCTTCTTCATCATCTTTAAATTCAATCTCAAGTTTTCCATATACATTTATCAAACCTTTAATACCACTATATTCACCAAGTATTATCATTCTTCCTGTTTCAACAATTTCTGGCTCTCCTCTACCAAGTTCTTCAAAATCATATAATTCATAATTTCTTCTATCTTTTAAAGCACCATCAATATGTATTCCAGAAGAATGAGCAAATGCATTTTTACCAACCCCTACTTGATTGATTGGAATAGGGACTTTAAAAGCATATGAGGCATAATGAGCAATTTTCCATGCCATTTTTAAATTTATATTCTCATCAAGTTTATATTTTTCCATACCAGCACCATATTTAATTGCAAGAATACATGAAATAAGATCAGCATTCCCTGCTCTTTCTCCCATCCCATTTATTGTTGTATTTATGTAGGCATCAACTCCTGCATCAATTGCACCTTTTGCTCCTGCAATTGAACATGCAACTGCCATTCCAAGGTCATTATGACAGTGAAGTTCAATAGGTATTTTGACTGCTTCAGCAAGTTTATATACATTTTCATAAATTGTAAAAGGGGTATCATATCCTAAAGTATCACAATATCTTATCCTATCAGCACCCGCTTCTTTTGCAGCAAGAGAAAACTCTATTAAATTTTCTATTTTTGTTCTTGAAGCATCTTCAGCATTAACGCCTACTGTCTCTGCTCCTAATGATTTTGCTGCTTTTACTGCTTTAACCATACTCTCTACAACTTCTTTAAATCCCATTTTACCTTGAAATTTACCCATTATCATTTGTTGTGAAGTTGATATTGATAAGTTTACATGTTTCAACTTTGGGACATTTTTAAATGCCTCTTCAACATCACTCACAACAGCCCTCAACCATCCAGAAATTCTTATTGGATATAAAACTTTTTTCTCAACAAGTTTCATATTTGCATTTAAATAATTTATTTCATGTCTTGTAACAGGGAAACCAGCTTCACTCTGAAAAATCCCCATATTATTCAAGTATAAATTTATCATTGTCTTTTCAAGTTTAGCAAGACCAAGATGTGCTGTTTGTACACCATCCCTATTTGTTACATCAATAATATAAATTTTATTATTCATATTTTTACCTCCTTAAGATTTAATATTTCTGGCTTTTGTGCCTGATGAGGATGGTCTTCTCCTTTGTAAACTTTCAATTTTTTTATCATTTTTTTCCCAAGAGAATTTTTCGGCAACATTCCTTCAACAGCAAATCTAATAACTGCCTCTGGTCTTCTATTCAATAAAGATATAAGTTTCTCTTCTTTTAAATGCCCAAGGTATCCTGTATGTTTGTAATAAATTTTATCAGTTAGTTTTTTTCCTGTTACTCTTATTTTTTCGGCATTTATTACTATTACAAAATCACCTGTATCAATATTTGGAGTATATATTGGTTTATGTTTACCCATTAAAATTTTTGCCACTTTACTTGCAAGTCGTCCGAGAATTTGTCCATTTGCATCTACAAGGAACCATTTTCTTTTGATCTCTTCCCTTTTTACAATTTTTGTCTTTGTCATTTCTCCTCCTGTTTAAATATAAAACTAAGCAAGTTTTCCTTAAATAAATATATTTTACCACTTTAAAATTTTTTTGTCAAAAATTTGCTATTTTATGATGTGTCTTTTGTAGATGATAAAATTTTCTGTAAAAACAAAGGAAGAGTAAATATAGATTTTTGTAAATCTGGCGCGTAAAAAGAAAATTTTCTATTTATCTTTTTATCAGGTTTTTCATCAATTTTTATATTTCCTTTAATTCCAACAATAAATACCCAATTAGATAGAAGTCCAAAGACAGAAGAAGAATAAACTTTTACATTTTTAAAAACCTTTTTTAAATCATTATAAAGTTTTTTTATTCTATTATGATGAAGGAAGATACATGTTCCACCTTGAGTCACATAGATCCCATTCTTGTTAAGATGTTGGTAACACAATTCATAAAATTCTTTTGTATATAAAGAACAAGAAGCAAATTCTCCTGGATCCGTAGCATCAATTATTATAACATCATATTTTTGATTGGTTTTTTTTAGAAATTTAAATCCATCTTCAATAATAATTTCTGCTTTTTTGTTTTTAAATGCACCTCTATCAAATTTTAAATATCTTTTTGCTATTTCTATCATTTCCCCGTCAATATCAACCATTTGAACTTTTTTTATATGATGTTTTAAAACCTCTCTTAAAGTTGCCCCTTCTCCACCACCAATTATTAAAACATTTTCAGGATTGGGATGAGAAAACATAGCAGGATGAACTAACAATTCATGATAACTTTCTTCTCCTTTCTCAATTGATTGAATTAAATTATCAATAAAAAGAACCTTCCCAAAATTGATTGTTTCATAAACTTCAATCTTTTGAAATTTTGTTTTCTTCTCAATCAATTTTTTCTTAACTTTTAAAGCAATTCCTATTCCGTATGGTTTATACCAATCAACAACAATATTTTTAAAATTTTTCTGCATAGGTTCCTCTTTCAATTTTCATTATAGTTGGCTTTTTGCTCTTTAATACTTTAATAAAATAATCTGCTGCTACTTCTGGAAGAGTTTTATTACCACAAGTATATATATCTACTCCAACATATTTTTTTTCTGGCCAAGTGTGAATACTAATATGACTTTCTGAAATTAAAGCAAAACCACTAACTCCATATGGAGAAAATTTATGAACTTTTATATCTATTAATGTAGCATTTGCTTTTTTTACTGAATTTTTTAATAATTTTTCTATTTTTTCTGCTGAGTTTAAAAGTGATATATCTGAACAATCATAAAGATCTAAAATAATATGAACGCCCCGAGGAGAAATAGTGTGTAAAGATTTTTTCATTTTCTCCTCCTTCTTTCCTCATTTTTCACCTCCTTTCACATAAAAACATAATTATATTATAAAAAATTTTTGAAAATTGTAAAATCAGAGTAAAATTAAATTCTAAAAATTTTTGGAGGAATTTGTACAATTTAATTATTTATGTAAAAAAATTGCTATATTTTTCAGTAAGTGAATAATTCTATTAACACAAGGGTCAAGAAATTCTTTAAGATGTGTGGAAACTTCCCCATAACTTTTTAGTCGCTTACTTTCCATTTCACATATTATCTCCCATAAAGATGAAACCCTGCTTGATATAAGAGTTTTTGTTTCATATTTTTTTCTTTTTATATTTAAAACTTTTACTATATCTTTTATCAAATCTTTTATTTCACTTGTTGTCTCTAATAGATTTGCCTTTTCTTTTTCATTCAGATTATTAACCACAGCATATAAAATACTATTTTTGTTTTCCATTTTGCACAAATCCTCTATCTCATCTATCATTTCATTAAGGATTAAAAGTACCGAAGATATTGAATTTTTCTGTGCAACTGTAATTTTGATTTCTTTTTTCTCCATTTTTTAATTATATCATAATATCATAATAAGTTCTCCATTTATACTTTTCATTTTTCTTTTTTTACTTGAGTTTTTCATTGTGGTTGTCTTTTTAATCGCAAATCCCTTCCTTCTTTTGACAAATTAACAACCAATCAGAAAAAAATAATAGGAAAGTGTTTGCAGGACTCAGAATTTATAAAATTATATGAATTAGTGGGAAAAGCAACAAGTTTACCATTCTGTCATTTTAAGAAGAACTATGAGGAAGGTCCTTATATGCTATTACCTGAATTATCTAAATGAGGCAAATTATAAGATTAATAAGAACGAAAGTATACATTCTTGCAGAAGAAAAAAATATAAGGAAGCATTAAAATGTAGCAAAGATTGGATTACATATTGGTGATTCTTTAAATTCAGACCTTGATAAAAAAATAAACAAATACTTATTGCTTTTCAGGGTGAATTACTACTTATCGAGTATCAAGTATATAAGAAAGGTTGGTTTTGGAACTATCCAGATAAATTAATTTCAAAACCAGAACTTATAAAAAAAATCTTTGAAGTCCTCACAAATCCAATTGTTAAAAATGAACTAATTTTTTATTTTGAATCATTTTTACAATTAACTATATTTCCAGATAAAAAATAAGATAGATTCAGAAATTTATGCATTGAAAGATTTACATCATCAGTGTAGTAATTGTTGGTATTGTCCTGTTTCCGATAAATTTTCTTCTTATAAACATCTTATTTCTTTCTTTATACTTCCTAGTATTATTTCAAGTTTAGAAAGTCAAGCAAAATATATCGCAAATATTGAGGGACTTAAACTTGTTTTAGCATTAAGTTGTTGGACCAAATGAAAAAGAAGATAATGATATTTATAACTTGGAAGAGAAAAAAGATGATACTATTTGGATAATAAAAAAATTAAAAGTTCGTCTTTTATTTTTCAGAATATTATTTTGAAGATTGACAGAAAGATTAAAAAAATGTAAATTGTAGAAAAAATGGTAGATATTTTAATTTTTATTGTTTTTTTCTTTTTTTCAGTGATTATTCATGAGGTCTCACACGGATATGTTGCTTTAAAAAACGGAGACCCAACAGCAAAATATATGGGACGATTAACTTTAAATCCAATCCCTCATATTGACCCTATTGGAACAATCCTTTTACCATTTTTACTTATTGTTTTACGTTTTCCAATCTTAATAGGAATTGCTAAACCAGTCCCAATAAATCCTTATTATTTCAGAAATTATAAAATTGGTATGATAACAGTTGGAATTTCAGGACCATTAAGTAATATATTACTCGGTATTTCCTTTGCTTTGATTTATAAAATTTTCCCTTCAAGTTTAATCGGTGAATACTTGAAAATCGGAAGTTTTATAAATTTTATTCTTGCTTTTTTCAACTTAATGCCAATTCCACCTCTTGACGGTTCAAGAGTTATCGCTGTTTTACTACCTCGTAGTTTAGCAATTAGATATGAAAGGATTGAAAGATATGGAATATTTCTTATTCTTTTCTTAGCAATGGCGGGTTTCTTAAATTGGCTTTCTCTTTTAAGTCAACACTTTACAAAATTTCTCATCAATCTTTAAAATAAAACTTATTTTTCGGTATAATTTTTTTGAAAAAGGAGGATTTCTATGAAATTTAATATAATTGTAAGTTTTTTTGCTGAAATTGGATGGCAAGCGCTTGGTAAGATTTCAAATCCTATCACTGGCAAAATAGAAAAAAATTTAGAGATGGCAAAACAGATAATTGAGCTTCTTGATGTATTGAAAGAAAAGACAAATGGAAATTTAAGTAAAGAAGAAGAAAAATTTTTAGAAAGTACAATCAGTGATTTAAAGTTAAATTATGTAGAAGAATTGTCAAAAGAGAAACAGGGAAATGAATCAAAAGATAAAATTTAAGTTAAAAAATTTGCCTGATTCTCCTGGTGTATATTTAATGAAAAATAAAAAAGGAGAAGTAATTTATGTGGGTAAAGCATCCTCATTATCAAAAAGAGTTCGTTCATATTTTACTCCTTCTGGGAACAATACAAAAGTCCTTGTTTTGTCTGAAAAAATTTTTGATTTTGAGGTTATTCCTGTTTTTTCAGAAGCAGAAGCACTTATCCTTGAAAATCAACTTATAAAAAAATACCAGCCAAAATATAATACGAATTTAAAAGATGATAAGAGTTATCCTCTGCTTAAAATTACAAAAGAAGAATTTCCGTCAATTCAAATAGTTAGAGAAGAAAAGAGAGACGATGCGATTTATTTTGGTCCATTTACAAACAAAAAGCTTTTGAAGGAAACATTAAGATTTTTAAGGAAATTTTATCCAGTTAGAAGTTGCAAAAAAAATATTTATTCTAAGAAAGTAAAATTGTGTATTCAGTATCATATAGGAAGATGCTCTGGACCTTGTGAAAATAAAATCAATAAAGAAGAATATCAAAAACTTGTTGAAGGAGTTATTGCTTTTTTTGAGGGTAAATATAAGGAATTTGAAAAAAAATTGAAAAAATGGATGCTTGAGGAGATAAAAAAATTGAATTTTGAAGAAGCAAATAAAATAAAAAAAAGATTGTTTTTATTAAATGAGATGGCAAAAAAATTCCCTGTGAGAGAAGAGGAAGAACTTTATAGATATGGAGAAGAAAACATTTTATTTAATTTATCAAGGATTTTAAAATTAGACAAAGTCCCAAATCATATAGAGGGATATGATATCTCAAATATTTCTGGTAAACTTGCAGTTGGAAGTAAAGTTTCATTTATAGCTGGCATTCCTTATAAAGATAACTATAGAAGATATAAAATAAAAACAGTTGAAGGAATTGATGATTATGGTATGCTTAGAGAAATTTTAACAAGAAGGTTTGATAGTGAACAAGAAAGAAAACAAATTCCAGATTTAATTCTTGTAGATGGTGGGAAAGGTCAGTTAAAAACAGCAATATCTGTTTTAAAAAAGTATAATTTAAAAATTCCTGTCATTTCGCTTGCAAAAAAAGAAGAAAAAATTTTTGTTGAATGGCAGGAAGAACCAATAATTTTACCATCTTCTTGTCCTGAATTAAAATTATTACAGAGGATAAGAAATGAAGCGCATAGATTTGCAATTTCATATCATAGAAACATAAGGACAAAAAGTTTAAAATTTTCATTTCTTGATGAAATAGAAGGAGTTGGAGAAAAGACAAAAAAGAAAATTATTAAAAACTTTCCTGATTTAAAGATGCTTACAAATTTAAATATAGAACAAATTAAAAAGTTAGGAGTAAATGAAAAAATAGCAAAAAAAATTATTGAAAAAACAAAAGAGGAGGTTGATAATGAAAGATGAAAAAATTTATGATAAATTTTTGAATTTTGGCATAGGAAGCACTTATTTTATTATAAAGAAGTTAAAGAAGATTGTAGAAGAGATTGAAAAAGAGGGGAAAGAACATTCTGAATTAATTGAAGATATAAAGGAAAAGATTTTAAAACTTATAAAAATGCCTAAAAATCTCATCATAGAGTTTTTAAAATCATGTGATTTTATTACAAAACAAGACCTTGAAAAATTTAAACAAGATATAAAAAATGATTAAATTTGTTGACGAAGCAATAATTTATGTTAGAAGTGGAAAAGGAGGAGATGGTTGTGTTGCTTTTAGGAGAGAAAGAGGAATTCCAAAAGGAGGACCATGGGGAGGAGATGGTGGTAAAGGAGGAGATGTAATTTTCAAAGCAGTAAGGAATAAAAAAACATTGATTGATTTTCATTTTCAAAAACATTTTTATGCTGAAAATGGCAAACCAGGAAGCAGTAATAATAAAAAGGGAAAAGATGGAAAGAATTTAATAATTTATGTACCTTGTGGAACAATTATTAAAGAGATTATAAATGGACAAGAAAAAATTTTAGGAGACCTTATAGAGGATGGTATGAGTATAGTTGTTGCAAAAGGAGGTAAAGGAGGGCTTGGAAATACTCACTTTAAATCATCAACAAATCAAACTCCAAAAATTGCAACAAAAGGTGAGTTAGGAGAAGAAAAAACTATAAAACTTGAATTAAAAATTATTGCTGATGTTGGAATTATTGGTTATCCAAATAGTGGCAAAAGTACACTTTTATCTAAAATTTCAAAGGCAAGGCCTAAAATTGCTGATTATCCATTTACAACGATTGAACCAAATCTTGGGCTTGTTGACCTTGGAGATTATAGAAGTTTTGTTGCTGCTGATATTCCAGGTTTAATTGAAGGCGCTTCAAAGGGGAAAGGTCTTGGAATTAAATTTTTAAAACATATAGAAAGAACAAAAATCCTTATTCATCTTTTAGATTTAAGCGAAAATGATATAATAAATAAGTATGAAAATATTAGAAAAGAATTGGAAAATTATAGTCCTACACTTGTTAGAAAAAAAGAGATAGTTGTGGGAAATAAAATAGACCTTGAACAAAGCAAAAAAAATATAGAAAGAGCAAAGAATTATTTTAAAGAAATATATTTTATTTCAGCATTAACTGGAACTGGGATAAAAGAACTTCTTGAAAAAATTTGGGAGGAATTAAAAAATGATTAAGATTATTGAAAAGTTTGAAGAGATTAAAAATTACTGGAATGACTTAAAAGACAAATTTAAAATTGAAGAGGATTTGAAAAATTTTGAATTACTTGAAAAACAAATGCATGAAAAAGGATTTCTTGATGATAAAAATAAAATAGAATTATGGAATTCTTTAAAAGAAAAAAAGGAAATTGTGGATAAAATTGAAAGAGATATAAAAGAAGCAGAAACATTATTTGAATTATTACATGGAAATCCTGACCAAGAACTTGAAAAAGAAGGAGAAGAAATATTGAGTAGATTAGATGAAAATATTAAAAAAATTAAATTTACATATATTTGGAAGGAAGAAGATGGAAATAACGCAATAATAACATTACATTCCGGCACTGGTGGAACTGAAGCATGTGATTGGGTAAGTATGTTATGGAGAATGTATAGTAAATGGGCGACAAAGAAAGGATATGATGTAAAAGTTATTGATTTTTTACCTGGTGAAGAAGCGGGTTTGAAAAGAATAACAGCGATAATTTCTGGAAAAAATGCTTATGGATACTTAAAAGGAGAAACAGGTGTCCATCGGCTTGTCAGAATATCTCCTTTTGATGCAAATAGAAGAAGACATACAAGTTTTGCAGGAGTAAGCGTAATCCCTGAAGTAAAAGATGATATAAAAATTGAAATAAAGGATGAAGATATAGAAATAGAAACTTTTAGAGCAGGTGGACATGGTGGTCAAAATGTAAATAAAGTTGAAACTGCAGTAAGAATAAGGCATAAACCAACAGGAATTGTTGTTCAGTGTCAGAATGAAAGGAGTCAATTTAAAAATAGAGAAATTGCAATGAAAATTTTAAAAAGTAAATTATATCAACTTTATCTTGAAGAGAAAAGAAAAAAGGAACAGGAAAAAAGAAGTCAGGAAAAGGAAATAACATGGGGAAGTCAAATAAGGTCATATATTTTTTGTCCATACACACTCGTAAAAGATCATAGAACAGAAGTTGAAACCCCAAATGTTGAGAGTGTTATGGACGGTGATATTGATAATTTTTTAGAGGCAGAAATAGAATGGCTCGCAAAAAGATAAAAATTCTTATAAGTGCAGGTCCAACAAGAGAATATATAGATCCGATAAGATTTATAAGTAATCCATCTTCTGGAAAAATGGGTTATTTAATCGCTGAATATGCAAAAAAAAATGGATTTGATGTAATTCTTGTAAGTGGTCCTACACATTTAGAGCCACCTGAAGGAGTAAAATTAATAAAAGTTGAAACAGCAAAACAGATGGAGAAAGAAATTTTAAAAAATTTCCCCAAAGTTGATATACTCATAATGGCAGCAGCAGTAAGTGATTGGAGACCTTATAGAAAATTTAAAAGGAAACTTAAAAGGAAAAATCAATGGGCTCTTAAACTAATTCCAAATCCTGATATACTAAAAAATGTTTCAAATATAAAAAAAGAGAATCAAAAAATTATTGGGTTTGCCTTAGAGACAGATAATATACTTAAAAATGCAATAAAAAAATTAAAAGAGAAAAAAATTGATCTTATTATAGGCAATACACCAGATTTTTTTGGAGAAGGTAAAAAATCAGATGTTTTTTTTATATTTAAGGATGGAAAAGTATTAAAATTTAAAATAAAAAAAGAACAACTCCCACCAAAAATATTTGAATTAATTCTTTAATTTTTACAAATTGTGATAAAATTATTG
>JAMWCA010000122.1 GCA_023819545.1 Candidatus Omnitrophota bacterium | reverse complement strand
GGGGCGGGTGTCGGCTAATACCTTCCCCTCTTGTAGAGGGGTTAGGGGTGTTTTCTTTGCTTCCAATATCTTATCCACCAACTCCTCTATATTAGAAATGATGAGCTGATTAATTTTGATCAAATAATGTTCTTTCACCATAAGAAATATCTTCAATATATTTTAATTTACGAATGTTGTAAAACTGATTTAAATATCTCCATCTGTCATCTATAGTTGTTTTCTTTTTTGGAAAAAATCTAATTAAAAAATGCTTTTTAACCCATTCATCTGTATAAGTATTTGAAGTAGCTATTTGAACTTTATTTAAAATAATTTTTAATAGAGGTTCACGGTTATTAGATTTTTTTGATTGTTCTACTCCGTGAATAATGTTTGTAATTGCACCCATCAGAGCATCTACGAGTTGCAATATATTAGATTCTTTTTTGATTTTGTGATCTTTTGATAAAAAAGTAACTTCACTGCATGAAAAAGAGATTTTCTCCTCAGATTGTGATATTTTGTGAATTATGTGCCAAGGGAAATATTGATGATTTTGTTGTTGGCCTTGTTCGTGATAAATATTCTGAATAATTACTTCATAATCACTAAAAAAAGTTTTAACTCCATAAAGAACAGCCGCCCTAAAAAAACGATTATATATTGAATTAAATTCATTTTCTTGATCAAACTCTTCTATATTTAATTTACTTACATTTAAGCCAAGAAGATAAAAGTAAAAATTTTCGTTGTTCAGAATATAATTAAACCATCGTTTACAGATATTTACTTCATCTGCAGATTTCATTTCCTTCCAATGTATTACCTTATTATTCTTTTCATAGTATGGAGAGGATGTATCAAAATTATTCATAAATCTCTCTCTGATTATTTCATCCAAAATTGGTTTTTTGCAATTTTCTATGATTATTCCTATGTAATTCCATAGTTCATTAGTATACGAACATTTCTTATTCATAATTTCATCTGCATAAATATTTACTTCGTAAATTTTAGGTTGTTCTATTTCTCCAAACAGATTTTCCATAACTCCTTTTTTATTTATTCTCAATTATCCCAATTTCTTCCTCCGTGAGCCTGTACAGCTGATACACTAGATGGTTTATCTCACAAGCTCACATGTAATATGTTGTTTGAATAGTTGAATTTTTATAATAAAATTTTTTTTTGCGTATATAATTTTTAAGAATCAACTGAATCTGTATTTCCATTTAAATCCATTACTTCAAAAATATTATTATCGTTGAACCTTTGTTTGAATTCGTTTAAGTCATTTCTGTGTAAAGAAATACACAATAAATGTGTGGGTCTTGAAAAGGCAACATGCATGATTTTGAGTGCCTTGTTTCTACGATCTGAACTTTCATTTTTTAAGTATTTAATGCTATTTTGATAGAATTTTGTTTCCAAATAAAGAGTTGCTGTGTGTGTTTCACCTTTTACACCATGCACAGTATCTATTTCAATTTTTATTTTTTTCCCATTAATATCTTTTTCAAAAAAATTAAAATCATTAATCTGCTCACTGAAGTTAGAATTTTCGAATCTTTGTTCACACAAATAATTTTTTGAATTCTGATTTAACTTATATTCTAAGGACTCTAATATTTCCGAAATTTCATTTAAAAATTCAAAAAAATTATCACTCTTATAATTTTTTGCTATTACACAAAATAAATTGTTGCATTCTTCTTGGTTTTTTTGCTTAATCTCATTTAAGAGCTCTGTTTTGGAGAACCTTCTTTGTTTAGTTGACTTAATGTCAGAAATGTAAAGCGCTTCGATAATACAATTAAGCGTACGTTCCTTGAATTCTTTGGGGCTAACATGTTTCGATAACTTAAACATCGTATAAAGGTTGGGAAAATATAATCTTTTAATACTTGTTAGTTTCTTTTCAAAATTTAGGAAATAAGATTTTATTGATAATCCATTTTGTTTTTCTCTGCCAACCCAACCTACAGCTTTTATGGGATTACCCGTTAAGTTTGAAATTTCCCAGATTGTTTTTTCCTCATTATTGAAATTACATTTGATATTAACAACTAATTCTGCAAATTTATTCAATACTAGATTTATGGTATCTTCGTGAAAAACGATTAAAATAGGTTTAATTTTAATTTCATTATTTCCATTTAATGATTCATAAGTATTTACTGCTACATTTTTAATTAAGTTTGCTACAGGCTGGGAGATTCTATGCGATTTTGTTAAACTTATTAAGCGATATCTTTCATCTTCCTTTGGTTGCCACGCCGGTTCACTGATGTTATCATTCATTATCCCCTGGTTAACATCCCCAATCCATTGGATAATTACATTTTCTTTAAAACATTTTTCAATAATTTCTTTTTGAATTGCTGAGGTATCCTGGGCTTCATCTATAAAAACAAATTTAAACCTTGAGGAAAATAGATTTTTAAGTTCTGGAAATTTCTCTAAGTAGTATTTTGCAAAGTCAAAAGCATCGTCATAAGAAATAATCCTGTCATCCTTAATTACTTTTATTTTAAGTTTAATAGCTGCTTTTTTAACTTCAATAATTTCATTTTCGGACCAGTTATTTCTCGAACTAGGTTTTTTAATATTTATCTCTTTTTTTGTATTTGAAAATACTATCTTAAAATCGTTTTCTTCTTTTTTAAATGTGTAGTAACCAAATATATTGTTTGCACATTCAAAACTTTTTAAATTATTTAGTGCTTTTTTTGAAAAACCCCTCAGAAAGTGCGTCTTTAACATTTTTTCTCTTTGAAGTTCAACATCAATAAAGTTAGGTTTATATCCAAAACATTTTATATAAGCTGGTATAGCCAGATATTTATCCACAAAAGATTGAATAGTGCCAAAAAAGTTAGGGTAGCTAAGTAATCGATTTGCTTTATCGCCAAGCTTATTTTTAATAATATCTATTGCCACATTGGTATGTGTTAAAACGCAAATTCCCTTGTTGTTTTCAAATGGCATTTTTTCTGAAAGGATATAGAGTTTTGCAAGTAAGGTCGTTGTTTTCCCGCTACCCGGGCAAGCTTGTAAGTGTAACGAACTATCAATGCATTTGATAAAATTTCTTCTTTTTTCATCAAATGATTGACCCTTGCTTAAAAATAAGCTTTCTGCCAATTCTATGTCTTTATCAGTTATTACTATTTCCATTCCAATCTATTTTTTCTGTAACATGTTCAATTGCTTCAATAATATACTTTATACCTTTATTCTCTTGATAATCCTTAGCTATTAAATTCTTAACTTTATCTTTTTTATCACAAATCAATTTAGCAAACCATTGTGCTGTAACTGACTTTGATGCCTGATTTTTATCTAATGGCTCATAAATTATTGATGCTCTTTTATTAGGATTTGTTTCACTTAATTGAGAAAAGATATTACTTATTTCATATTGCGTTAACCAATCATTTTTGGATTTAATTTTTTTTGCTATCAATATCGCTCGATGCATATATTCATACAGATTACCCAGTGCAATATCAAATTCCAATGTTTTCAGTGGTGAAATAAATGGTTTAATATTTCCATCGTTTGAGCTGTATTTATTTTTAATTTCCTTTCTTTGTTCTTCAATATTGTTTGGGCTTGGATTTCCATTTTCATCAACTTTTGCATCCAAATCAGTAACTACTGCAACTTTTATAGGTAGAGCAGTTCCATTTTTTCTTTTAAAGATATTTGCATATCTTAACAAGGCATTGCTTCCAACATTGACTACAGAAACCCCATATTTATGTAAAGGTCTATCCATAATTTCTGCAATGGTTGGAATTATCAAATTCTCTGCATCACCTTCGACAATCATAACTCCACGTGCAAAAAACAGATTGGCTTTGGTTGCATCAAGAAATCGTTCTAAGAATTGATAATCAGATTTTTTAAGAGCCGTCACACTGCTGTCCATCGAAAATGCTTGTCCATCGAAACAAAGTTTTAAATGTTTAAGTGGGATACTTGACCCTAATTGCGTGCTATGCGTAGTTAAAATGAATTGAACTTTATCATTTTTCTCATTTAGCAAGGATTTTAATACTCTTAATTGAGCCTGTGGGTGTAAATGTGCTTCTAATTCTTCTATCAAAGCAAGCCGGAGACCTAAATAATTCTCTCTTTTTA
>JAMWCA010000121.1 GCA_023819545.1 Candidatus Omnitrophota bacterium | reverse complement strand
ATTTTACTTGGTCCGCCTGGTGCTGGGAAGGGAACAGTTGGTGAAAGATTAAGTAAAATTTTGAATATCCCTTTAATTTCAACTGGTGATTTATTGAGAGAAAACCTGAAAGGAAAAACAGAATTAGGTTTAAAAGCAAAGGAATATATGGATAAAGGAGAACTTGTTCCTGATGAAATTGTAATTTCTATTTTATTAGAAAGAATAAATAAAGAAGATTGTAAAAATGGATTTATACTTGATGGATTTCCAAGAAATATAAGTCAAGCAGAAAAACTTGAAAAATATATAAAAGATGTTAAATTAAATGTTGTATATCTTCAAGCAGATGATGAATTTCTTGTCAATCGGCTTTCAAACAGAAGAATATGTGAAAATTGTGGAGCAATATATCATCTAATAAATATACCACCAAAAGTTCCAGGAATCTGTGATAAGTGTGGCGGTAAACTAATTCAAAGGGATGATGATAAAGAAGAAGTTGTTAGAAATAGATTAGATGTTTATTATAAATTAACTTCTCCTTTACTTGATTATTATAAAAATAAAAGTGTTTTATTTAGTGTTCGTGGAGATGGTAAGTTAGAAGATATAGTAAAACAAATAATTGAAATTTCAAAACTATGACTAAAAAGGAAATAGATATGGTTAGAACATGTTGTAAAAAAGCGAGAGAGATAATTGAGGAACTTAAAGAATATTTAGTTGAGGGTATTTCAACCTATGAAATTGATTTAAAAAGCATTGAATTGATGAAGAAGAAAAATGTAGAGTCAGCTTTTAAAGGATATAGAGGGTACCCTGCAAATATATGTATTTCAGTTAATTTTGAAGTTATTCATGGACTTCCAAAGAAGGGTAAAATATTAAAAAATGGAGATATTGTTTCACTTGATGTAGGTGTTAAATATAATAATTTCTATGGTGATTGTGCAGATACTTTCCCTGTAGGGAAAATAGATGTAAAATATATAAAGTTAATAAAGGTGGCAAGAAAGGCCTTTGAGAAGGCCTTAAAAGAAGTTTATGCTGGTTCTAAAACTGGTAATATAGGATATGTAATAGAAAATTATGCCCAAAAAAATGGTTTTTCTGTAATAAAAGAATTTGCAGGTCATGGTATAGGGAAAAATTTACATCAAACTCCAGAAATTCCGAATTTTGGATATAAGGGAGAGGGAGATACTTTACATGAAAATGAAATTATTGCAATAGAACCGATGGTAGCAGAAGGAGAGGGAGAAACAGAAGTACTTGAAGATGGTTGGACAGTCGTTACAAAAGATAGAAAATATTCTGCTCATTATGAAAATTGTGTTCTTATAAAAAAGAATGGATATGAGGTATTAAGTTAAAATGGGAAACGAAGAAAAAATTAGGATAGAAGGAGTAATAAAAAGGGTTTTACCAGCGACAAATTTTGAAGTAGAGCTTGAAAATGGGCATGAAGTTATTGCACATTTATGTGGAAAAATGAGGATGAATTACATAAAAATTGTTCCAGGTGATAGGGTTTTAGTTGAAATTTCTCCATATGATTTAAAAAGAGGCAGAATTATTAAAAGATTATAAAAAGAGGAAAAAAAATGAAAGTTAGAGCATCTGTTAAAAAAATATGTCCAAAATGCAAAATAATAAAAAGGAAAGGAGTTGTTAGAGTTATTTGCAGCAATCCTCAGGATGGACCAAAGCATAAACAAAGACAAGGATAAGGAGGTTAAAAAATGGCAAGAGTTCTTGGAGTTGAGATACCTGATAATAAAAAGGTAAGAATTGCTTTAAGGTATATTTATGGAATAGGAGATAAAAGAGCCGAAGAGATAGTTAAAAGTACAGGTGTTGATGGTGAAAAAAGAGTTAAAGAATTAACAGAAGAAGAACTTGGGAAAATCACTTCATTTATACAAAAAAATTATAAAATAGAGGGTGACTTAAGACAAGAAGTTGCACAGAATATAAGAAGATTAATTGATATAAATTGCTATAGAGGTATTAGACATAAGTTATCTTTGCCAGTTAGAGGACAGAGGACACGTTCAAATGCAAGAACAAGAAAGGGACCAAGAAAGACAGTAGGAGTTGTGAGAGATAAAGCAGCAAGAAAAGCATTGAAACAACAAAGAGAAGAAAAATAAGGAGGTAAAAGGTGCCAAAAAAATATACAAAAAAGAGAAAAAAGAGAATTACTGTTCCCAAAGGTGTTGCTCATATTAAAGCAACTTTTAATAATACTATTATAACTATTACAGATCCACAGGGTAATGTTTTATTATGGGAAAGTGCAGGAACAAGTGGTTTTAAAGGAACAAGGAAAGGAACTCCGTTTGCGGCTCAACTTGCAGCAGAAAATATTGCAAAGAGAGCACAGGCATTATATAATATGAAAGATGTTGATGTAAGGGTGAAAGGTCCAGGTCCGGGTAGAGAAACAGCGATAAGAGCATTACAGAGTGCAGGTTTAAACGTTGTTTCAATTAAAGATGTAACTCCAATTCCTCATAATGGATGTAGACCACCAAAAAGAAGGAGAGTATAAGAAGGAGGAAAATTTATGGCAAAATATATTAAACCATTATGTAAAATATGTAGAAAATATGGAATAAAACTGTACTTAAAAGGGAAAAGATGTGAGAGTGATAAATGTGCTGTTGATCCGAGAAGAGGAAAAGTTAGATTAATAAGACCTAAAAAAATGTCAGAATATGGCCTTCAGTTAAGAGAGAAAAATAAAGTAAAAATATATTATGGGGTGATGGAAAGACAATTTAAGAGATATTTTGAAATAGCAAAAAAACATAAAGGAGTTACTGGAGAAATATTACTTCAACTGCTTGAGAGACGTCTTGATAATGTTATATATAAAGCAAATTTTGCTTATTCAAGAAAAATGGCAAAGCAACTTATAAATCATGGTCATATAATTGTAAATGGGAAAAAGAATGATAGACCAGGATATCTTGTTGAAATTGGAGATGTTATACAGATTAAACCAACAAGTAAATGTATTAAAATGATTAAAGATTGTATTGAAGAATACAAAACAAGGCCAAGATGTTTGTGGTTTAAAGTAGATGAAGATAATTTAAAGATAGAAATATTAAGATACCCAGATAGAAGCGAAGTTTCAATACCTGTTGATGAACAATTAATAATCAATCTTTATTCAAAATAAATAGTGAGGTGAAAAATGAAGGAATTTATTTATCCATCAAATTTTATTTGGGAAAAAGAAACATTAAAAGAAAATTATGGTAAATTGATTATAGAACCTCTTGAAAGAGGATATGGAGTCACAATAGGAAATGCTTTAAGGAGGGTTCTTCTTTCATCTATCCCTGGTGTTGCAATTACTGGTTTAAGAATAAAAGGAGTTTTACATGAATTTTCAACTCTTGAAGGGATGAAAGAAGACATAGTAGAAGTTGTTTTGAATATTAAACAAATTGCTTTAAAACCAATAATAAGTGAATATCCTCATACAGTTACAGTTGAAATTTCTGATAAAGATGAGATATGTGCTGGTGATTTAATAAATGATAATTCTGTTGAAGTTATAAATAAGGATTTACATATTGCTACTATAGATCCAAGCAAAAAATATCAATTTGAAATTGATATTACAAAAGGTTTTGGGTATTTACCAGTAGAAAAGATGAAAATTATGGTTAAAAACATTCCCACAGGGACAATACTTTTAGATGGACTTTATTCACCAGTGAGAAAAGTTGTTTTTCATGTTGAAAATACAAGAGTTGAGCAGTTTGTTGATTATGAAAAACTTATACTTGAAATTTGGACAACAGGAGCAGTTACTCCACAAGAGAGTGTTAAACATGCGTGTGAACTCCTTAAAAAACAATTTGAACTTATTCTAAGTGGTCAGAAAATAGTAGAAGAGGAGGAACTAATTGAAAAGAGAGAAATAAAATACGACCTTGATATACCAATTACAGAATTGAAACTTTCTACAAGAGTATATAATGCGCTTGAAAACAAAAATATTAAGACGTTAAGAGACCTTTTAAATACACCAATTGAAGTTCTTGAAGAAATTAAAAATCTTGGTAGAAAATCTATTGAAGAGATAGAGAATGCATTGAAAAAGATAGGGTATTCTCTTAAAACTACTTCAGAAAGTGTTTCAACAAAAGGAG
>JAMWCA010000120.1 GCA_023819545.1 Candidatus Omnitrophota bacterium | reverse complement strand
CCTGGAATTGGATGCATCATTGGTGTCTCAACTTCAACAAATCCTTTATTATTTAAAAACTCTCTTATATATTTTAAAATCTCAATCCTTTTTTTAAAAATATCCTTCACATTTTCATTCATCATTAAGTCAAGATACCTTTTCCTAAATCTTATTTCAACATCTTTTAAACCATGCCATTTTTCTGGTAATGGTCTTAAGGATTTTGATAAAATTGTGAAATTTTTTACAAGAATTGTCTTTTCTCCTGTCTTTGTTTTAAAAACATCTCCTTCAATACCAATAATATCTCCTATATCAATCTTTTTAAAAATTTCATAATTTTCTTCCCCAATTATATCTTTTCTAAAATAAACTTGAATTTTCCCACTACTATCAACTATATCAGCAAAAGAAGCATTTCCATGTTTTCTAATAGACATAATTCTTCCAGCAATTTTAAAAAAACCTTGTTCTTTCACCTCTGAAATATTTGTCTTAGCAAACCTTCTACCATAAACTTCCAGTTTTAAATTTTTAAGCTCTTCAAGTTTTTTAACTCTGAAATCCCTCATTTGATTTTCCACCATTTTCAACTCCTTTTTCTAATTTTTCAACCTTAACCCATTTTATAATTTTTTCATCAGCATCCTGAACAGTAAATTTATAATCACTATACTCAAAACTCTCCCCTTTCTTAGGAAATTTCCTTAAATTGGCCAAAACAAATCCAGCAATTGTTTCAACATCTATTTCTTCTGGGATTTCTATTCCAAGTAATTCTTCAACCTTTTCAATTTCCATTGTTCCTTTTATTAGATATTTGTCAACATTTATCTTTAAATATTCCTTTTCATCTTTTTTAAATTCATCAGAAATTTCACCAACTATTTCTTCTATCAAATCTTCCATTGTCACAAGACCAGAAGTTCCTCCATATTCATCTATTACAATAGCCATTTGTAATTTTAACATTTGCAATTCCCTTAATAATTCAATAACTTTCTTTGTTTCAGGAACAAAATAAACATTTCTAATTATATCCTTTGCTTTGAGTTTTTCCCACGAATTTTCTGTTTGTTTTGCTATTATATCCTTTATGTAAACAATCCCTATAATTTTATCTATATTTTCCTTATAAACTGGCATCCTTGAATACCCTGATAAGCTTATTTTTTTTCTTACATCTTCAAGAGATGTATTTTCTTCAACTCCTACTATATTAACCCTTGGCGTCATTATTTCTTTAACCATTTTATCGCCTAACTCAAATATGCTATGTATCATATCTTTCTCTTCTTTTTCTATAACTCCTTCTTTTTCACCTGCTGAAATCATCGCCTTTACATCTTCTTCTGTTAAAGTAGGTATTATTGTATCAATTTTTTGTCTAAAAACCATCAAAAATATATTTGAAAAGAATAAAAATGTTTTAACAAATGGAGAAAAAATAATAATAAAAATTTTTAATGGATATGCTGCAAAGAGAGCAATCTTCTCTGGATATCTTTTTGCAATACTCTTTGGAATTATTTCCCCAAAAATCAAAATAATAAATGTCATAATTCCTGCAATTATAGCAGGTATAACCTTACCAAGATATTGATAAGAAATAGTAGCAGCAAAAACTGAAGCAAGAATATTAACAAAATTATTACCAACAAGAGTGGTTACAAGAACTTTCTCAGGATTTTCAAACCAAAAACTTAATCTTTCACCTTTTTTCTTATCAATTTCAAGAATTTTCTGATAATGGTGCTTTCCAAGTGAAATAAAAGCAGTTTCAGAAGCAGAAAAAAAAGAGGAAAGAGCTATTAAAAATAGAAAAATTAAATAAGAATTTAAAGGGATTTCTCTCATTTTAAAAGATTTTCACTCCAGTTTTTTAAAACATAATCTATATCTTTTTCTGCTAAATTTTTAATTTTCTTAAACTCTTTTAAAAAAATTCGTAAAACATCTATAATTTCAAATTTTTTGTCTGATACATCTTCCATACAAATGTAATAATTCTCTTTGAGTTCTTTATTTTTTTTTATATTTATTCCAACACCAATTATATAAAAATCTCCATCTTTTTCAATCAAAATTCCACAAATTTTCCTACCATTAATTATTATATCATTCGGAAACTTTATTTTACAATTTTCAATCCTAAAATTTTTCATTGTCTCAATCAGAGATAGACAAATTATTTCTGAAAGAAAATCTGTTATTTTACTTTTTTTCAAAACAAATGAAAGATATAAACCTCCACGAGGCGATAACCACTTCCTTCCATATCTTCCTCTTCCCTCTGTTTGAACCTCACCTACTATAATCCCTTCTCTACCCTCTTTAACAAGATTTTTTGCCAAATCCATTGTTGAAGTAATTTCTTCATAATAATAAACAGGATATCCTTCAATCTCCATATTCATTTATGATTAAATTTATTCCTTCAAGAGTCAAATATCTTCGTAACTTCTTTTCAAAATTTAAAAATTTAGAAAATTGGGAAGATGCTCCTCCTGTAAGAACTATTTTTGAAACATTAAATTTTTCTCTCATTTTTAAAACAATTTTTTCAATTGCACCTGAAATCCCAAATATAAGTCCAAGGTTAATTGCAGAAGATGTATCATTTCCAATAGTTTTTATTTTTGTTTTTTTCACTTGTTTTATAAGAGCCGTTCTTTTCAAAGAATTAACCCATAATTCAGGACCAGGTAAAATAAAACCACCATTAAAAACTTTCTCTTGATTGACATAATCAATAGTTATTGCAGTTCCAATATCAATCACAATCACAGGGTAACCAAAAATTTCGCAAGCACCTTTACAATTAACTATTCTATCAATTCCGACTTTTTCAGGATTTTTAATTTTTATTTTAATGTGACAATTTTTATAGTTTAAAAAAATTGGTTGAATTTTAAAAAATTCTTTTATTTTTTTTTCAATTAACAAATTTATATTTGGATAAACAGAAGATATTCCACATTTTTTAATATTATATTTTTTCCAATCGTCTGAAAAATCAAAATCTTCAATTTCAGAATTTAAACAAGTAATAACTTTATAAATTTTTTTACCCTTAAAAATCCCAATCTTTACTCTTTTATTTCCTATATCAACTGCAAGGTTCATTTTTTTTCCCTCAATAAAATCTAAATCAAAATTAAAAATTTTTCAAGTTTGATTTGACAAAATTAAAAATTATGTTTAAAATAAACTTGACAAAATTTAAAAGTGTATTTAAAATAAAACTTGACAATTTGGAAATTTATAGGTATAATAATAAAAAAAGTTTATGCTTCTTCTAACTGATTTTCAAAAAATGCCGGAAAGGAGGTGAAATAAAATAAAAAGGCAGAAAATCAGTAAAAAAAGAAGAGCATAAACAAAAAAGGTAAAAGACCTGAACAAGGATAAGTTATAGATAAAAAAAGGAGGAAGTTAAAATGAGAAGTAAATTAGTAAAAATTTTAATAGCGGTTTTTGCAGTTTGCATGATAGCACCTGCATTTTCCGCTGTTGAAAATGTAAAAGTTGGTGGAGACATTGCTATTTGGGGTGTTTTGAGAGGTGATCTTCAAACAACTCCTGATAAGCTCTATACTGGATTTAGTCAGGCAAGAGTTTATGTTTCAGCAGATTTAAGTGAAAATGTCCAGACGATGGTTAGATTAATCAATGAAAGAGTTTGGGATTCAACAACACTCAATTTTGGAATTGACCTTGACCTTGCTTACATTAAAGTTTCAGATTTTCTTACCCCTGGACTTTCATTAACAATTGGAAGACAGGAAATTGAACTTGGAGAAGGACTTGTTGTTGGAAGTATATACAATGTTTCTAATTATCTTTGGTTATCAACTTTAACTGACCTTGGTTTAAGGAAAGCATTTGATGCAGTGAGAATTGATTATGGAACAGAAGGTCTACCAGTAAATTTAACTGCTTTTTATTCAAGAATAAATGAAGGAGGCACTGTATCAGATGAAAAACTTTTTGGAGTTGATTTGGGATTTGGACTTGCTGACATTGCAAAGGGTGATATTTACTATGTAGGAAATATTGAAAAACCAGCAACACCAAAAAATATAAATATTCATACTGCAGGATTGAGAACAGTGATTGGAATTCCAGGAATTTCCGGACTATCATTGAAGGCAGAATATGCAAAACAGTTTAAAGATTCAAAAGGATGGGCTTTACTTGCAGGAAT
>JAMWCA010000011.1 GCA_023819545.1 Candidatus Omnitrophota bacterium | reverse complement strand
CCTTCTTCGGATTTCTACTTGTCAAATCACTTTTTGCAAGTATAAAAAGTGCTTTCATATCTTTTCCAATTTCTCTTATAAATCTTCTTAAAGCACTATCGCTTGGGTTTTCCTTTGCAAGTAAATGTGGTCTTAAATGAAATCTTATAAGCTTTCCTATAAATCTTGCATTTTCTTCACTTATTTTTAATCTTCTACAAACATTGTAACTCATCTTCTCTCCAATAAACTCATGCCTATGAAAACTAACTTTTCCATTTTCTATTTTTAAAGTATATGGTTTGCCAATATCATGAAGTAAACAGGCCAATCTTATATAAACGTTTTTTGTCAGTTTCGCACAATTATCAAGTGTTTTCATTGTATGTGGAAAAAGCTCCTTACAAGGATGGTTGGTTCTTTTTTCTTTTAGATTTGCAATTTCTGGTAAAATAATATCAAGAAGTCCAATCTCATCCATTATTTCAAAACCAATTGATGGAGTAGAACATTCAAGTATTTTTATTATTTCATCAGCAATTCTCTCTTCACTTACTATCTTTATTCTATCTTTATTTTTTTTCATCCCAATAAATGTATTTTCTTCAATTTTAAATTTAAATTTTGTTGCAAATCTAATTCCTCTTAAAATTCTTAAAGGGTCATCATAGAAAGTTTTATCAGGATTTATCGGTGTTTTTATTATTTTCCTTTTTATATCTCTTTTCCCATCAAAGGGATCTATAATTTCTCCTGTAATTATGTTTTGAGCAATAGAGTTAATAGTAAAATCTCTTCTTTCAAGGTCTTGGTAAATTGTTGCCTTTTCAACAAATGGCTTTCTTGAATCTTCAGGATAACTTTCCTTCCTTGCTGTTGCAAATTCAAGTTTAATGTCATTCACTTCAATCATAGCAGTTCCAAACCTTCCATAAAATATAGGAATAGGTAAATTATATTTTGTAGCAAATTCTTCTGCGATTTTAAGTGCATCTTGTTCCATAACAAAATCTATATCTTTATTTTTTCTTCTTAAAAATTTATCTCTCAAATAACCGCCAACAAGATAAACCACAATACCTTTTTCAATACAAAAATCTTTCATTTTTTCTATTATCTCTTCAGGATTTATCTTTCTTCCCATTATTTTTCTATTCCATAAATAATATCTTCATTCTCAAATAATTCAATATTATAACCTTTTAAAAGTTTTTTTAAATTAGTTTTTGCAATTGAATTTAACGGGACTATTAAATTCTGAGATATTAAAAAATTTTTGCCAATTTTAATATATGTGCCATTTTTTCCACATATAAAGACACCAATATAACCTTTTTCATCTTTAAATAGATAACCAATAGCAGGAATTTTAGTAAATTTAGAAAAATCACCATAGACAGAACAAACTCTTAACCTTTTAACTTTATTTGTTTCATCCTTTAACTTTATACTTTTAATTTCAACTTTATTTTCTCCAATTTCAAATTTACCCTGCTTTTTCCATAACATTTTTTTTCTTTATTTGAATAATTAAAAAAACAAAAGAAATTAATTCAACAAAAAATATATAAAATGGAATAAATTTAAAATAATTCTCGTATAAAAACCCAATAATCCAACTTCCTATTAAAAAAGCAAATCCATATATAGAATTAAAAATACCATATGCAAAACCTCTTTTTGAAGTAGATACAATATCTGCTACAGATGCCCTTAAAATTGTTTCATGGCATCCTAAAACACAACCAAAAATTATAATACCTATTAAAGAGGAAAATATATTAGAAGAAAAAGAAAAAAAAGGTAGGAAAATAGTAAGAAAAGGAACTATTATTAAGGATTTAAGTTTTGTTTTATCATAGATATTGCCTATAAATAAAGCAACTATACCATCAACTCCCATAGCAATAATATAAAAAATAGGTATATTTGAAAAGGTTATAATTTTTTTTATGTTTAAATGATATGATATAATAGGAAAAGTTATAAGTCCAGATGCAGAAAAAAATACAAAAAGAAGATAAAAAATAAATTTTGAATCAAATTTATTTTTTTGCTGTGTTTTATTTGCCTCTTTATTTTCAATAGTAAAAGCATAATTTTTTTTCAAAAAAACAAGTGTAAAAATAAGTAAAATAGAAGGAATCCACATTAAATTAAAACCAAAAGAATAATTTTTAAACTTTGAAAGAGATAGAAAAAAAATTAAAGACCCTAAAACAGCACCAAATTGGTCAAAAACTTCATGAATTCCAAAACTTTTCCCATAGCCAATGTTCTTTCCTGCAATTGAAATTAAAGTATCTCTTGAGGGTGTTCTTATTGCTTTTCCTACTCTTTCTAATAAAATTAAAATCACAGCAACCTGCCAGATTTTTACAAAGGAAAGGAGTGGTAAAAGACATATCAAAAAATAACCAGTTATTGTAAATGGCCAATATAATTTTTTCTTATCAGAAATATAACCAGAGAAAAATCTTAAAAAATATGTTAAAAACTCTCCTAAACCAGAAAAAAAACCAATAATTATAGCAGTAGCTCCAAGAGATGCAAAAAAGGGACCACTTATACTCCTTACACCTTCATAAATAATATCACCAAATAAACTAACTATCCCAAAAAGTATGATTACAAATATTGACTTGTCTTTCATAAATTTTAGTTTACCATCCTTGACATTTTAAAGCAAATCAAATAAAATAAAAATAGAGGTGAAAAAATGAAAAAAGAGATTATTTCTTTATTAGAATATTGGGAAAAAGAAAGAGGAATAGAGAGGAATCATTTGATAGAATCTTTAGAGGATGGACTTTTGGCTGTATATAGAAAAAAAGCACAATTACCAAAACATATAAAAATAAAAATCAATCCTGAAACAGGAGATATAAGATTTTTAAACGAAAAGGGAGAAGAAGTCCAACCTCCTTCTTTTCCGTGGGAGAGAATTGCTGCTCAAACTGCAAGACATATTTTAATACAAAAAATAAAAGAAGCAGAAAAAAATACAATTTACAATGAATTTAAAGACCTTGAAGGTAGTATTGTAAGCGGAAGGGTTGAAAGATTTGAAAATGAAAATGTTATAATCATTGTAGGAAAAGCAGAGGGTGTCTTACCATATCATCATAAACTTCCAAATGACCATTTTAAAGTAGGAGATGGTATAAGATGTTATTTATTAGAGGTTAGACCTCCCTCAAAAGGATTTTATCAATTAATATTTTCAAGGACTCACCCAAATTTTGTAAAAAAATTACTTGAAAGTGAAATCCCTGAAATAAAAGAAGGTATTGTTGAAATAAAAGAAATTGCAAGATTTCCTGGTGATTTAACCAAAGTAGCAATTTTTTCTAAAGACGAAAAGGTTGACCCTGTAGGCACATGTATAGGAGATAAGGCCTCAAGAATAAAAAATGTTGTTAAAGAATTAAGGGGAGAAAAAATAGAAGTAATACCATGGGATAAAGATATAATAAAATTTATAAAAAATTCACTTTCACCAGCAAAATCTAATGAAGTTTATATAGATGAAAGAAAAAAAGAAGCAATCGTAATAGTTGAAGATGATCAACTTTTTCTTGCAATAGGTAAAAAAGGTCAAAATGTTCGTCTTGCATCTAAATTAACTGGTTGGAATATTAAAGTTTTCAAAATTTCTGAATACAAAAAAGAGGATAAATAATAAAAAAATGAGAATCTACGAATTTGCAAAAAAGCATAATATTCAAACTAAAGATTTACTGAAAATATTAGAAGAAATTGGTATAAAAGGAAAACATACATTAAGTCAGATTACAGAGATTGAAATAAATAAACTTGAGGAATATTTCAAAAAAGAGAAAGAGGAAAAAGTAAAAAAAGAAGTAGTTTTGATAGGAAATGAAAATGTTAATGAACTATCTAAAAAAATAAAAATTCCTTCTTCTGATATATTAAAATTTCTTCTTGATGAAAAAATTATAGTCCATTTAAACCAGAATCTTAATAAAGAACAAATTCAAAAAATATGTGAAAAATTCAATTATATACCTATCTTTCAGGAAACAAAACCACAAGTTATAGAAAAAAAAATTGAAAAACAACAACCTATATATATTAAAAGACCTCCTGTAGTAACTGTTATGGGACATGTAGACCATGGTAAAACAACTATTCTTGATAAAATAAGAAATACTAAAGTAGCAGAAAGGGAAGTTGGACAGATTACTCAAAAAATAGGAGCATATAAAGTTAATTTACCTGAAGGTTCAATTGTTTTTCTGGATACTCCTGGTCATGAAGCATTTACAGCAATGAGAGCAATGGGAGCAAAAATTACAGATATTGTTGTTCTTGTTGTTGCTGCTGATGAAGGAGTAAAACCTCAAACAATTGAAGCATTAAATCATGCAAAATCTGCTAATGTCCCGATAATAGTTGCTGTGAATAAGATTGATAAACCAAATGCAAATCCAGAAAAAGTTAAACAGCAACTTTCTGAATATGGAATGATTCCTGAAGAATGGGGTGGAAACACTGTATATGTAAATGTTTCTGGTTTAACAGGAGAAGGAATAAATGATTTACTTGAAATGATACTCCTTGTTGGTGAAATGCTTGATTTAAAAGCAATCATAAATTGCAAATGTGAGGGAACTGTTATAGAATCCTCTATTGATAGATTTAGGGGACCTGTAATAAGTGTAATTATAGAAAATGGGATATTAAAAGTTGGAGACCCTTTTATTGTTGGAACGACGTGGGGTAAGGTAAGAGCAATTATTGACGAATGGGGAAAGAGATTAACAGAAGCAAATCCATCTACTCCAGTTGAAATTTTAGGTGCGCATGAAATTGCTATCCCAGGGGAAAAATTAAAAGTAGTTGACTCAGAAAAAGAAGCTAGAGAATTTTCAGAAAAGATGCGTAGAGAAAAAGAAAATGTTTACATACCAGTAAAAAGATTAAGTTTAAAGGACCTTTATGAAGAGATAAAAAAAGGAGAAGTAAAGGAATTAAATATTATTTTAAAAACTGACTTTTATAATTCAATAGATGCAATTAAAAATATTTTTTCTAAGATACCACAAAATGAAATCAAGATTAATATAATTCATTCTGGAACAGGACCAATAAGTGAATCTGATATTTTACTTGCTTCTGCTTCTAATGGAATTGTTATTGGTTTTAAGGTTCCGATAGAACCAAAAGCAAAAGAACTTGCTAAAAAGGAAAATATAGAAGTGAGAACTTATGAATTAATATATGACATTGGTGAAGATATCATTAAAGCAATAGAGGGAATGTTAGAACCTGAAATAAAAGAAGAAATGGTAGGACAGGCACTTGTAAAAAAAGTTTTTAAATTAGACAAAAATCTTGTTGTTGCTGGCTGTATAGTAGTTAGTGGAAAAGTAGTAAAAAATTCAAAAGTTAAAATAATTAGAAATGGGAAAATTATATATAATGGTGTTCTAACAAGTTTAAAAAGGTTTAAAGATAGCGTAAATGAAGTTAGTTATAACAATGAATGTGGAATTGGAATTGACAATTTTAATAATTTTGAGGAAGGAGATATTATTCAATCGTTCATTGAAATAACAGTCCAACGAAAATTAAAAGGAGAATAGTATGGAATGTTTATTTTGCAAAATTGTAAACAATGAAATCAAGAGTAATAAAATTTATGAAGATGAAGAACTAATTTGTATAAGGGATATAAACCCTCAGGCACCAGTTCATATACTAATAATTCCAAAAAAACATATTGGGAAACTTCATGAAACACAACAGGATGATATAATCCTTCTTGGGAAAATGTTAAAAATTGCATGTCAAATTGCTGAAAAAGAAGGAATAAAGGATTCTGGTTATAGGATAGTTATTAACACAAATAGAAATGCAGGACAAAGTATAGACCATATTCACCTTCATCTTTTAGGTGGCAGAATAATGTTATGGCCACCAGGATAATAAAAATGAAAAGGGAAATTAAGAATTTATTTTTTTTCGGATTTATATTTATTATCATTATTTTTTTTACTTGTTGCAGTAAAAAGAAAAAGGAAGAAGTTAATCTTAAAAATGAAAAATTTACTGGATTTTCTTTAAAGCATTTTTCCCACAACTGTTTACTTACTTTATATGGAGAAAGTGCTGAAATAACTGAAAATAAAAACACAAAAATTTCTTCTCCAACTCTTTCTTTAAAAACAGAAACTGAAATAATAGAAATTAAAACTGATAAAGAAGGAAAAGGAGAAATAAAAGTTGATCCAGAAAATAAAAAATTGAAAGAGATTATTATAACAGGAAAAGTAATAATTCTATATAAAGATAAAAAGACAGAAAATGTAACGATGGAAATTATTTGTGGTAAAGCAACTTATATAGAAGCAAAAAAAGAAATGATTTTTGAAGAGAATCCATTAATTAAAAGAGGAAAAAATAAATTTTCAGGAGAAAGAATTATTTATAACATAGATAAAAATACAATTGAAATAAAAGGAAATGTAAATGTTGAAATCTATCCAGAAGAAGGAACTGGCAAATAGTATTTTTCTTTTTTTAGTCCTTACAAGTCACTTTATTTTTTCAGAAACAAATTCTTTATTTTATGTGAGAATGCTTGATGGAAATATTATAAAAAGAATAGAAATAGAAGAATATATTTCTGGTGTTGTTGAAAAAGAAATGGGTAAAAATTGGCCGGTTGAAGCATTAAAAGCACAAGCAGTAGTTTCGAGAACTTATTTGATTTGGAAAATGAACAAGAATAAAAATAATTATTATGATATTGAAAATTCAATATATAAACAACTATATGTAGATTGTAAAAATGAAAAAATAAAATCTGCAGTTTTTGAAACAAAAGGGGAAATTTTAACAAATGAAAAAGGAGAAATAATGCCGGTTTTTTTTCATGCATGTTCTGGTGGTATAACAGCAAATCCATCTGATGTTTGGAAAGGAAAATATCCTTTAGATTATTCAGTTTTAGACCCTTATTCAGAAGATACACCTTATTCTTTTTGGGAGAAAAACATTTCAAAAAATTATTTATCAGAAAAATTGCAAACACCAATAAAAAAAATTGAAATAGTTGAAAAAGACAAAACCAATAGAGCAAAATTATTGAATATAATAACAAAAAATGGTAATATTATAAAAATAACAGGAACTGAATTTAGAGAAAGAATCAATCAAAATATAGAAATTTATTTTAATAATCCATATATAATTCCAAGCACAATGTTTGAAATAATAGATATGGGAGAAAATATTATTTTTAAAGGAAAAGGATATGGACATGGTGTTGGTTTATCACAATGGGGAGCAAGAAAAATGGCAGAAATTGGATTTGATTATAAAAATATATTAAAATTTTATTTTCCTTATTTTCAAATAAAAAAAATCTATTGAAGAAAGGAGAAAAATGGACATAAAAATTCATTCTGAAGTTCAAATAAACAAAGAATTTGAAGAATATATAAGAGAAAAAATTGAAAGATTTAAAAAATTTTTCCTTGATGATGGATATGTTGAATTTTATATAAAAAAAGATGGACCTTTATATTTAACAGAAATTTATTTACATTCAAAAAATATTAAGATTTTTTTAAAGGAAAGGGATAATGATATGAATAAAAGCGTTGAAATACTTTTGGATAAAACAAAAATAAAGTTAAGAAAATTGCATGATAAAATTGTAAATAAATAAAAGGGGGAAAAAATGAAAATTGTTGATTATTTAAAAGAAGATTGCATAAATACAAATCTAAAAAGTAGAGATAAAAAATCTGTTTTAAAAGAGATGATAAAAATGCTTGAAAAAAATGGATATATAAAAGATAGTGAAAAAATATTAGAAGCAGTTATGGATAGGGAAAAACTTGGTTCAACTGGTATAGGACAGGGAATTGCAATTCCACATGTAAAGACAGATCAGGTAAATGAAATTATATGTGCATTAGGTCTTTCACAAACGGGTGTAGATTTTGATTCTCTTGATGGAGAACCTGTTTATATAATATTTCTTGTTCTGGCACCAACAAAATCAATTGGTCAACATTTAAAAACACTTGCTAAAATAGCAAGATTGTTAAAAGATAAAGTTTTCAGAAATGCTTTAAGAAGTTGTAAAACACCTGAAGAAGCAATAAAAATTATAAAAGAGGATGAGGAAAAATTAAATAGTTTATCTTAAATCCAAAATGAAAAAAATAAAAGGAATTTCAGGTTCGCCTGGTATTGCTATTGGAAAAGCAAAAAAAATAAATGAGGATTTTTTATCATTTAAAGAAATAAAGAAAATAAAAGATAAGGATATAGAAGAGGAAATAAAAAGATTTAGGGAAAGCATTAGCAAAACAGAAAATGAAATTATAGAAATTATAAACAATATAAAAAAGATTGCAGACAAAGAATATGCTGAAATTTTTTCTTTTCATATCTCCATCATCAGAGACAAAAATTTAATTGAGAGTATAGAGAAAACGATAAAAAACGAAAAAGTTACTGCTGAAACTGCTATTAAAAAATTTGTTGATAAGTTAAACAAGGAATTTTTAGATAATAATTTTAAAACAAGAAAGAAGGAAATACTTGATATTTTTGAAAGAATAGTTTCAAATTTAAGCAAAAAAAATAATAGATTTGAAAATATCAAAGATGGTATATTAGTTGCAAATGACCTTTCTCCTACACAAACAGTATCAATTGATACAAAATATATAAAGGGTTTTGTAACTTCTATGGGGACAGAAACTTCTCATACAGTAATAATAGCAAAAGCACTTGAAATTCCTGCAGTTGTTGGTATTAAAGAAGGAATAGAACAAATAAAAGAGAATGATACACTTTTAATTGATGGCTATGAAGGAGTTGTAATAATTAATCCTAATGAAAATGAAATTGAAAAAATTAAACTTAAAGAGAAAAAAATAGAAAAACTTAAAAAGAAAATATATACATTAAAAAATAAAAAAACAACTACATCTGATGGTAAAGAAATAAAATTATATGCAAACATACAATTACCAGAGGAGGTTGAAACTGCTTTAAAATATGGTGCAGAAGGAATTGGGTTATTTAGAACTGAATATCTTTATTTAAAAAGAAAGGACTTACCAACAGAAGAAGAGCAATTTCTCTCATATAAAAAAATAATAGAAAAATTTGGAAAAAAAGAAATTATAATAAGAACGATTGATGTTGGAGGTGATAAATTTATCTCTGCTTTTGAAGGACCAAAAGAATTAAATTCATTTCTTGGTCTAAGAGGAATAAGATTTTGTTTGGAAAAAAAGGATATTTTTTTAACACAAATCAGAGCAATTTTAAGAGCAAGTTATTATGGAAATTTAAAAATAATGTTTCCTATGATTACTACAAAAGAAGAAGTTATAGAAACAAAAAAAATAATTGAACAAGCCAAAAAAGAGTTAGAAAAAGAAAATTTAAAATTTAATCAGGATATTAAAATTGGTATTATGATAGAGACACCATCAGCTGCTTTAGTTTCAGATGACCTTGCAAAAGAAGTAGATTTTTTTAGTATTGGTTCAAATGATTTAATTCAGTATACTTTAGCAATAGATAGAGTTAATGAAAAATTGTCTTACTTATATCAACCTTGCCATCCTTCTGTTTTAAATTTAATAAAAATTACTGTTGAAAATGCTAAAAAAAATAATATTGAAATTAGTTTATGTGGAGAGATGGCCTCAATACCAGAAATAGCGTGTCTATTAATTGGTTTTGGGATAGATGAGTTGAGTATGGCACCAATAGCAATTCCTACAGTTAAGGAGAAAATTCTTAGAAATAGTTATACAGAAATAAAAAAGATTGCTGAAGAAGTTCTCAATTTTGATACACATATAAAAATTATGAATTTCCTTAAAAATAATCTGAAATAGAGTTGAGAAGGAGAAAAAAAATGATAGTAAATGATTCATTATTAAAAAAATATGATAAAAGTGATATGTTTACTTTATTGAAGAATTTTCCTAAACATTGTTTTGAAGGATATAATTTTCCATTACCAGAAATAGGAAAAAATTTTGAAAAAATAATTTTTACTGGTATGGGGGGTTCTGCAATAGCAGGAGATATTATAAAAGTTTTGATAGAAGATACTACTGAAATACCTGTTTTTGTTATAAGAGATTATTCACTTCCAAAATATGTAGATTTCAAAACTTTAGTTATAGCAGAAAGTTATTCAGGCAATACTGAAGAAACAATAAGTTCATATAAGATTGCGAATGAAAAAAAATGTTTAATAATTTGCATCTCAAGCAATGGAGAGATTGAAAAAATCGCAAATTTAAATCATAATTTATTTATCAAAATCCCCTCAGGAATGCCCCCAAGATGTGCTTTTGGGTATCTTTTCTTTCCGGTTTACAAGTTTTTTGTTCAAATGAATATATTACCTCCACTTGAAAAAAAATTTTTTGAAAAAATTGAAAAATGGGTGAATGATTTCTCCTTATATAGTAAAAATAATAAAGCAGTAGAAATAGCAAATAAGATTCATAAAAATATTTTACTTCTTTATTCTGAAAATAGATTTTATCCTGGGATTTTAAGATGGAAAACTCAAATAGCAGAAAACTCAAAAAGTTTTTCATTTATTAATGTTTTACCAGAAATGAATCATAATGAGATAATGTCTTTTTATTTTCCTAAGTTATTATTAAAAAGATTAATTGTTTTGTTTATAATCTCAGGTATTGAAAATGAAAGAATAAAAAAGAGAATTGAAATTACTTCAAATATTATTTCACAAAAAGTGAAAGAAGTTTTAAAATTAAACATAGAGGGAGAAACTCTACTTGAAAAGTTAATTTATTTAATAATTCTTGGTGACTGGGTAAGTTATTATTTGGCAATTCTAAATAAAGTTGATCCAACAGAAATAGAAGAAATAAAAATTTTAAAAGAAGAAATGAAAAAAGGAGAAAATTGATGGGAAATCAATATTTCTTTACATCGGAATCTGTTTGTGAGGGGCATCCAGATAAAATATGTGACCAAATTTCTGATCTAATTCTTGATGAAGTTTTAAAACAGGATAAAAATGGAAGAGTTGCTTGTGAAACTCTAACAACAAGAGGTATTTTGTTTATTGCAGGAGAAATAACTACAATTGGCTATGTAGATATACCTGAAATTGCAAGAAATTTATTAAAAGAGATTGGATATACGGATCCATCATATGGGTTTCAATATGAATCTGTTGGAATAATAACATCAATCCAGGAACAAGCACCTGAAATTGCAATGGGTGTTGATAAAGGAGGTGCAGGAGACCAAGGGATGATGTTTGGATATGCAACAGATGAGACACCTGAACTTATGCCTTTGCCAATTATGCTTGCACATAAACTTGTAATGAGATTAGCAGAAATAAGGAAGAAAAAAATAGTTGATTATTTAAGACCTGATGGAAAATCACAGGTTACTGTTCTATATGAAGATGATAAACCAGTTCAAGTTGAAAGTGTTGTAATCTCAGCACAGCATAATCCCGGTATATCTCAGAAAAAAATTAAAGAAGATATAATTGAACTTGTAATAAACTATATAATTCCTCAAGAATTAAGAAGTAAAAATATGAAAATTTTTGTAAATCCAACAGGTAGTTTTACTATAGGTGGACCAATGGCTGATACTGGAGTTACTGGAAGAAAGATTATTGTTGATACCTACGGAGGCGTTGGAAGTCATGGAGGTGGATGTTTTTCAGGTAAAGACCCAACAAAGGTTGATAGGTCTGGTTCATACATTGCAAGATATCTCGCAAAAAACATAGTTGCTTCAGGATTAGCAAGAAAATGTGAAATTCAAATTGCTTATGTTATTGGTCAAGTAGAACCCGTATCTTTAATGATAAACACAAAAAACACTGGCGTTATACCTGATAGTGAGATAATAAAAATTGTTAAAGAGAATTTTGACCTATCTCCAAGGGGAATTATAAAAAAACTTGACCTTTTAAGACCTATTTATAGAAAAACTGCATGTTATGGACATTTTGGAAGAAATGACGAAGATTTTACATGGGAAAAAACAGATTCAACTGAAATATTTATAAAAAATGCAAAATAATTTCCCTGAATATTCAATAAAAGATATAAATCTGTTTAAAATTGGAGAAAAAAAAGTTTTGTGGGCTTTACAACATATGCCTGTTTTGAATTATTTAAGAAAGATATACAGTAAGAAAAAAATTTTCAAGGGATATAGAATAGGAGCATGTCTTCACATAACTTCAGAAACAGCAAATTTAATTTTGAATTTTAAAAAAACTGGTGGAGAAGTTTATTTATGTGCATCAAATCCATTAAGTACTCAAGATGAAGTAGCAGCATATTTAGTTAAACAAGGGATATCCGTGTTTGGAAAAAGAAATGAAAGCAACAAAGAATATTACAAAAATATAGAAAATGTCGCAAAAACTATGCCTCATTTTATTATAGATGATGGAGGGGATTTAATTACTTTTGTTCATCAAAATCAAAAATATATGAAAAATGTTATAGGAGCAACAGAAGAAACAACAACTGGTGTTATTCGTCTTAAAAATTTACATAAACAAAAATTTTTAAAGTTTCCGGTAATTGCAGTAAATAATGCAAAAACAAAATACCTATTTGATAATAGATACGGAACAGGACAATCAACAGTTGATGGGCTTTTAAGAGCAACAAATATCTTAATTGCTGGTAAAACAATTGTAGTTTGTGGATATGGTTGGTGTGGCAAGGGAATTGCCCAAAGATTTAGAGGGATGGGTGGAAAAGTAATAATTGTAGAAGTAGACCCGATAAAAGCACTTGAAGCAATAATGGATGGATTTTCAGTAATGCCAATAAGTCAGGCAAGTAAAATAGGCGACATATTTATTACTGCTACTGGGAATACTTCTATTATAACAATGAAAGAAATAAAAAAAATGAAAGAAGGAGTAATTCTTGGAAATTCTGGACATTTTAATGTTGAAATAAAAATGGATGAAATAGAAAAAAATACTTTAAAGAAAAGAATTATAAGAAATGGATTAACTGAATATCTTCTTAAAACAGGAAAAAAAATTTTTATACTTGGAGAAGGAAGATTATTAAACCTTGCTTGTGCAGAAGGACATCCACCAGAAGTTATGGATATGAGTTTTGCAAATCAATTTTTATCTATAAAATTTTTAAAAGAAAATCCAGAAATAGATGTAAATGTATATGATGTCCCAGAAGAAATAGATAAACAAGTTGCAAAATATAAACTTTACACTATGAATGTGAAAATTGATAGTTTAACAAAAACACAGAAAAAATATTTATCTTCTTGGGAATTAGGCACTTTATGAAAAAATCAGTTGTTATTGGAATTACAGGTATTTTGGGTTCTGGAAAAACAACTATAACAAAAATCCTAAGAAAATGGAGATATAAAGTTATTTCCTGTGATGAGATTGTTCATAAACTATGGGAAAAAAAATCACTTTTAAAAAAAATAAAAAAAATACTGGGAAAAGATATTGAAAAAAAAGGTAAAATAGATAAAAAGAAAGTAAGAGAAATTATTTTTAATGACAGAGATAAAAAGAAAGAATTAGAAAATTTACTTCATCCAATGGTTTTTGACGAAATTAAAAAAGAAATACTTGACATAAAAAAAAATGGAGGTATAATATTCATAGAAATTCCCCTATTGTTTGAAACAAAAAGTGAAAAATTATTTGATAAAATAATTTTAGTAGATGCACCTCGAAAAAAGATAATAGAAAGATTAAGCAATAAATATTCTGAAAAAGAGATAAGAAATATATGGAAAAATCAATTGTCTCTCTCATATAAAAAGAAAAAATGTGATTATATAATTGACAATTCTGGTTTACTTAAGGAAACAGAAAAAAAATTAAAAAATCTTCTTACCAAACTATTAAAAGAAATAAATTGAAATTCTAAAAAGGAGAAAAGAATGGAACAAATAGGTGAAATAAATGTGTCTACATTAAGAAAATTGAGTATGGCAAAATTACAAAAAATTGCGAAGGAAGTAGAAGTAAATGGTATAAGTGGTTTGAGAAAAGAAGAATTAATTTATAAAATAATGGAAGCCCATGCAAAGAAAAATGGATTAATTTTTGGAGAAGGTGTTTTAGAAGTTCTTCCAGATGGTTTTGGATTTTTAAGAGTCCCTAATTATAACTATCTTCCAGGACCTGATGATATTTATGTTTCCCCCTCTCAAATTAAAAAATTTGGATTAAAAACTGGGGATACTGTCTCAGGGCAAATAAGACCTCCAAAAGAAAATGAAAAATATTTTGCGCTTTTAAAGGTGGAAATGGTAAATGGAGAACCTCCTGAAAACATTTCTTCAAGAATTCCTTTTGAAGAATTAACCCCAATCCATCCTAATAAACGATTTATTCTTGAAACAACTCCTGATGAAATAACAACAAGAGTAATTGACTTAATAACGCCTATTGGTAAAGGACAACGGGGACTTATTGTTTCTCCTCCAAGAGCAGGAAAAACCGTCATTTTACAAAAAATAGCAAATGCAATTGCAAAAAATCATCCAGAAGTTTATTTAATCGTTCTTCTTGTTGCTGAAAGACCTGAAGAAGTTACTGAAATGAGAAGAATTGTTAAAGGAGAAGTTATAAGTGCGACATTTGATGAATCACCAGAAAGACATACTCAAGTTGCTGAAATTGCTCTTGAAAAAGCAAAAAGATTAGTAGAACATAAAAAAGATGTGGTTATCCTTCTTGATAGTATAACACGTCTTGCAAGAGCATATAATGTTCTCGTTCCTCATAGTGGCAAAATAATGACTGGTGGGCTTGAATCAACTGCACTTGATAAACCTAAAAGATTTTTTGGTGCTGCAAGAAATATTGAAGAAGGAGGAAGTTTAACAATAATAGGAACTGCATTGATAGATACAGGGAGTAAAATGGATGATGTTATTTTTGAAGAATTCAAAGGGACAGGAAATATGGAAATAAATCTTGATAGAAAACTTGCTGATAGAAGAATATTTCCAGCAATAGATATAAATAGGTCTGGAACAAGAAGAGAAGAACTTCTTGTTAACCCAGAAGAACTTCAATTGATATGGTTATTAAGAAAAATACTTGCTCCTTTAAATCCAATTGAAGCAATGGAACTTTTAATAAACAAAATAAAAACTACAAGTTCAAACATTGAATTATTATTAAGTTTAAAAACTCAAGCAAAAGAATATTCAAATCTTTAATCTTTTTATATTACTTTTTTATCAAATTTTTAATCTTTTGATGCCAGTTTTTAAAATCGTCACTATGGTAAATTATTCTGTCAACTGTATCATATAAAATAATCAAATATCCTTTCCCTATTTTAATTTTTTCTATCTTTGTGTTTTCTATTGTTTCAAAAAATGTTTCTCCAATTTTTCTTAACCTTTCAATAAAAATACCTATATCTTTACTTGCTAATGGGTCAATTTCAAATCCACTTATTGGATCAATATTTATATCTTCTCCAATCAAATAAAATACTTCACCTTTTCTAATTTCTTCAACAAATTTATCAAAATGTTTCATCCATTCACTCCTCTGTAATTTTCTCATAATTGAATGTCTTGTTTCTTTTATAAAAGGAACATAAATTCCTACTTGTATCTTCCGCATTCACCTCGTAGGTGGTTAAGGGATAATCAGTTTAAGAATTTTTTCAAAATCTTCAGGGAGTGGTGCATAAAATTCCATATATTGATTTGTTGTTGGATGAATAAAATTTATCTTATAAGAATGTAGTGCTAATCTATTTATAATTTCGCTTTTCGTTCCATATTTTTCATCTCCTAAAATAGGATATCCAAGGTAAGATAAAGTTAAACGAATTTGATGAGTTCTACCAGTTATCGGTTTTATCTTAAGTAGTGTTAAATCATCTATATATTTTTCAACTTCAATTTCTGTAAGTGCATTTTTCCCTTTTAAAAAATGAACTTTCATTTTTGTGGGATTTTCTTTATCTGGGGCAATCTTAAATTCAATTAACTTTTTCTTTTCAGGAAATTTTCCCTTAACAATTGCATAATATTCTTTTTTGACAAGATGGTTTTTGAATTGTTCAATCAAAGACCAGTATGAAAAATCATTTTTTGCAAAAATAATTACTCCACTTGTTTCTTTATCAAGACGATGAACAACACCAGGTCTAAAAGGAGAACCAATATTTGAAAGTTTTGTATGGTAAAGTATGTAATTTAAAAGTGTTCCTGATTTTATTTTTTGTGTTGGATGAGTTATTATACCTGAAGGTTTATCAACAACAATTATATCTTTGTCTTCATAAATTATTTCAATTTTACCTTTTTCTGGTATTATTTCTTGTTCAAGTTGAAAATCTTTATAGTCATAAATTTTTATTATATCATTTTTTTTTAGAATGTAAGATGGCTCAATTTTTTTTTCATTAACAACAATCTTATTTTCTTCTATTAATTTTTTTATTCTTTCTCTTGAAATTTTGAATTTTTCTTTTAGATATTTGTCTATCCTTATTCTTTCTTGCTCTTTGTATTCTATCACTTCCATCAAATTATGGTTGCCTTTTCTTTAATTCTTTTATCAATTCAAGTGCAATTATATTTCTTTGGATTTGATTTGTTCCTTCATATATTTGAGTTATTTTTGCATCTCTAAACATTTTTTCAACTGGATAATCTTTCATATAACCATAACCACCAAAAATTTGTATTGCATCTGTTGTAACTTTCATTGCAACATCTGAAGCAAATAACTTACACATAGCAGATTCTTTTGAAAATTCCTTTGCACCACTATCTATCATTCTTGCTGTTTGATAAATTAAACATCTTGCTGCTTCTATCTGAGTTGCCATATCTGCAAGTAGATGACTTACTGCTTGAAAAGAAATAATTGTTTGACCAAATTGTTTTCTTGTATGAGCATATTTTAATGCTTCTTCAAAAGCACCTTGAGCAATACCAAGTGCCTGTGCTGCAACTCCAGGTCTTGATGTGTCAAAATTTTTAAGTGTTATCAGAAATCCCATCCCTTCTCTTCCAAGAAGATTTTCCTTTGGGACTTTACAGTTTTCAAATATTAATTCTCTTGTCGCAGATGCTCTAATTCCAAGTTTTTTTTCTTTCTTCCCAAATTTAAAACCTTCTGTCCCTTTTTCAATTATAAAAGCAGTTGAACCTCTTGGTCCCTTTGCTTTATCTGTAGATGCAATAACAACATAGATCTCTGCTTCACCTCCATTTGTAATCCATTGTTTAGTCCCATTTAAAATATAATAGTCACCTTCTTTTTTTGCTGTTGTATTTAAATTTGTTATGTCACTACCTGCTTCTGGCTCTGTTACAGCAAATGCAGCAAGTTTTTCCCCTTTTGCCATCGGTGGCAAATATTTTCTTTTCTGTTCTTGATTCCCAAAAAGTATTATAGGAAAGGCACCAAGAGCAGTTCCAGCATAAGATAGAGCAATACCACCACAAACTCTACTTAACTCCTCTATGACAAGACATAATTCAAAAACTCCATATCCAAGACCTCCATATTCAGATGGAATAAAAACACCAAAAAGGTCTGATTTTGCCAATTCCTCTACTATATCCCATGGGAAAGTTTCATTTTCATCATATTCTGCTCTTTTGGTTTTTATTTTTTCTTCTGCTATTTTTCTTGCAATTTCTTTGATCATTTTCTGTTCTTCTGTTAAAAAATATTCCATGTTAACTCCTTTTTAAATAAAGATAGAAAACTATGTTATCATCCTTGCTTAAACAATAAATAATTATTCATTAAACTTCTTTATAACAAGAGTTACATTATGGCCACCAAAACCAAAAGAATTTGAAATTGCTACTTTAACCTCTTTTTCTCTTGCTACATTTGGAACATAATCAAGGTCACATTCTGGATCTGGATATTCATAGTTTATTGTTGGAGGAATAATATTTGTTTTTAATGTAAGACAGGTAGAGATGAATTCTATTGCTCCTGCTGCTCCAAGAGTATGTCCTATCATTGACTTTATTGAACTTATAGGTATTTTATATGCATTTTGACCAAAAAGTTTTTTTATTGCTAATGTTTCACTTTTATCATTTAATGGAGTGCTTGTTCCATGAGCATTTATATAATCAACATCATCTGGATTTACTTTTGCATCTAAAAGAGCATATTTCATTGATAGATATGCACCATAACCGTCTGTATCAGGTGCTGTAATATGATATGCATCACAACTCATTCCAGCACCTACAAATTCACAATAAATATTTGCATTCCTTTTTTTAGCATGTTCAAGTGATTCAAGAATAACAACTCCTGCACCTTCTCCCATCACAAAACCATCTCTTTCTTTATCAAAAGGTCTTGATGCTTTTTGTGGTTCATTATTTCTCCTTGAAAGTGCCTTCATAGAACAGAAACCAGCAAGTCCAAGCGGTGTTATACAGGACTCTGTTCCTCCTGAAATTATTACATCTGCCACCCCACTTCTTATTAAATTTAAAGATATAGCGAGAGCATGAGCACCTGAAGCACAAGCACTAACAGTACAAAAATTAACTCCTTTAAAACCATAAAGAATTGCTATATGACCAGATGCAATATCAGGGATTAACATAGGAATTAGGAAAGGGCTTACTCTATTTGGACCTTGTTCTAATAAAATCTTATGCTGCTGTTCTATTATTCTCAAACCACCAATACCTGCTCCAATTATTACACCTACATTATTTTTTTCTTCCTCTGAAAATTCAAGTCCGCTATCTTTAATTGCTTCATCCGTTGCTTTTATTGCAAACTGAACGAATGTATCCATCTTTCTTTTTTCTTTAGGATGGATATTTTCAAGATTAAAATTTTTAACCTCTGCTCCTATTTGGGTCTCATAAGAAGAAACATCAAATGACTTAATTTTATCAACCCCTGAAATACCATTTATAAGATTTTCCCATGTTGTTTTAACATCATTTCCAATAGATGTAACAAGTCCTAATCCAGTCACAACTACTCTTTTCATTGTAATTTTTTCTTTTCTATATAATCTATTGCATCTTTAACTGTTTTTATCTTTTCTGCATCTTCATCTGGAATTTCAAGACCAAATTTTTCTTCAAAGTCCATAACAAGTTCAACTGTATCAAGAGAATCTGCACCAAGATCTTCTACAAATGCTGCTTCTTCGGTAATCTCTGATGGATTAACTCCCAACTTCTCCACTATAATTTCTTTTATTGTTTTTGCGATTTCTTCCCTATTCATACCATCCTCCTTTCTTTATTTTTTATTTACATTACCAGCCCACCATCTATTCTAAAAACTTGTCCTGTTATATAGTTTGCTTTTTCAGAAGCAAGAAAATAAACAAGTTCTGCTACTTCCTCTGGTTTACCAAATCTCCCAAGAGGGATAGATTTTAGCATCTCCTCTTTTATTTTATCCGGTAGATTTTCTGTCATTTTCGTTAAAATATATCCTGGAGCAACTGCAT
>JAMWCA010000119.1 GCA_023819545.1 Candidatus Omnitrophota bacterium | reverse complement strand
GAAGGGAATTTATCTTATATTGGTTCAGACAAGACAAAATATATTCCAATAGGAGAAAAAGTAGAACTTGACCTTGGTGAAAGTAAAGAATTAAAGGTAGAAGTTAAATTAATTGAAACAAAAACAAAAAATTATATGTTCAACAAAGATGGAAATATTTCTGGATGGGAAGAAGAAAAAATATATAAAATAAAGGTTATAAATTATAAGAATTTACCTGTAAAAGTTGAAATAAAAAGGAATTTCCCTCATCAATACTGGAAAATAGAACCTGATAAAAATATTCAATCGGAAAAATATGACTTAACAAGTGTAAAGTTTTTATTAAATTTATCTCCTCTTGAAACAAAAGAATTTACATATAAATTAACTCTTTTTGAAGGAGACAGAAGATACTAACCTTTTACACCTACGAGGTGAAGGGTGGGGATTGTTGAGAGGCAAAGGTTTTCTTTCCTTGTTTTTTTATTTTTTCCCAGTTTTCAATAACTTCTTTTTCGTCTTTTACTTTCTTATTTCCAAAAACATGGGGATGTCTTTTAATCATTTTCTTACATAGAGCATCAATAACATCATCAATTGTAAATATATTTTTTTCTTTCAAAATCTGTGAATGAAATATAACCTGCCATAATATATCACCAAGTTCTTCCTTCATTCCATTATAATCTTTTTTCTTTAATTCTTCTATAAATTCCTCTGTTTCTTCTCTTAAATACTCTAAAATACTTTCATTTGTTTGTTTTTTATCCCATGGACATTTTTCTCTAATTTTTTCCATAATTTTCAACAATTCTTTAAAACCATATTTTTTCTTTTTCTTCATTTTATTCAACCCATATATCTTGAAAACTTAACCATTGTGTTGGATATTTCAATATAACTTTTTCTATTTTTTTAACACTTTCAAAGAGAAGGAAATCTATTTTTTCCTCTTCATTTAAATTTTCTGGTGGATAATCTATTTTTTCAAAAAAAAGTTTATATTTATCATTTTCCCTGACTAAGAAACCAGCAACAAATTCTGTTTTCAGTTTTATCGCAAGTGTAGATGGTCCTCTTGGGAATATCGCTTTTTTACCCATAAAATCAACAATAACCCCTTTTTCAGTAAAAACTCTATCTCCTAATATTGCAAGAATTTTATTTTCTCTTTTGAATCTAACAAAGTCCTTCGGATTTGAACCAGTAAATATTACCTCAACTTTTTTGCTTTCCCTTATCCTCCGGTATATTTCTGTTATCTTTGGTGTCATATAAGGGATTACAATTGCACTTATTTTATAACCAAGTATTGAAGTAATAACTCCTGCAAGTTCCCAATTACCAATATGAGCAGTAAGAGCAATAACTCCATTCCTTTTTTTCAGTGCAGAATCAAGAATCTCAATATTTTCAACAATTACTTTTTTTTTGACCTTTTCATAATTTAATTTCGGAATTGTAAAAAATTCAGTCATATATTTCCCAAAGTTAATATAAACCTCCTTCACATATTTATCCAGTTCTTTTTCATTTAAAACTCTTTTTTCTTTGTATTCAAAAATTATTTTCAAGTTTTTCTTCATTATCTTTCTTAAAGAAGGAGTAAAAAAATATCTTAATTGGGAAAGAAAATAAGCAATAAAATAACATACTTTTTCAGGAAGATATTTCCCAAGAAATGAAAAAATTATGTATGTTATATCATAGAAAATCTTTATAATTCCTTCCTCCCTTCAATTGCTTTTTTCAATGTATGGCTATCTATATATTCAAGTTCACTTCCAAGCGGAAGTCCAATTGCCAATCTTGAATGTTTAACACCAATTTTTTTTAATAACTGTGATATATAGGTAGCTGTATTTTCTCCCTCTATTGTTGGATTTGTTGCTATTATAATTTCTTCTATTTTTTCATTTTTTATTCTATCTATAAGTTGTGGAATTTTTAATTGTTCAGGAGTTGTATTCTCAAGCATTGAAATTTTTCCCCATAATACATGATATCTACCTTTAAAATTTGTTTTTTCAATAGAAATTAAGTCCTTCACTTCTTCTACAACACATATAATGTTCTCTCTTTTATCATCAAGACATATATTACACAAATCTTTTTCCGCAAAATTAAAACATTTTTTACATAATTTAACTTGTTTTTTAAGAGATATAAATGTTTCTCCAAGTGATACAACTTCATCCTCAGAACTATGAATCAAATAATAAATAATTCTCTCAGCGCTTTTAGGACCAACACCAGGTAATTTTTTTAGTTTTTCAATTAGTTTTTCTATTATTTCAGGATATAGCCCCATATTTAAAAAGGAAAACCCATCTGTGATTTAATCTCACTTGCTATTATTTTTTCTGCTTTGTTTTTTGCTTCATTAAATGTTTTCTTTATAAGTTTTTCAAGATATGTCTTATTTTCTGGTTTTAATAATAACTCAGAAATTTCAATATTAAGAATATCCATCTTCCCATTTATTTTAAGTTTTATTTCACTATTTGGCGATGAAACTTCAACAATTTTTGATTCAAGGAGTTTTTGAAATTGAGATGCCTGTTGTTTTAATTGAGCCATCTGCTTTAAATTATCAAATATTCCCATTTTATTCCTCCATTTGTATTATCTCTCCATTAAAAAATTCTATTATTTTTTTCACATCAGGATTTTCAAAAATTGCTTGAGTATTTTCTTTTAAAACTGGTATTATTTTATAATTTTTCCCAGTAAAATCAAAAATTATTTTCTCAATTTTAATTTTATTAGAAGGTTTCTCAACCATTGATTTATGAAAACTATATTTACTTTCAAATAATATATAGATATTTTCACCCTCTATCTTTTCAAGTTTACCTTCTCTTAATGCTGCTTCAAGTGTTGGCTTAAAAATTTTAACTTGTTTCAAAATCTCTTCCCATTTTAGTTCTTTATATTCTCTTTTACTTTGTTCTTGTTGCTCTTCATCTTTTTGTTTTTCTTCTGGTTCTCTTTCCTGTTTAAAATCAAATATTGTTTCAGATTTTTCTTCTATTTCTTCAATCTTATTTTCTTTCCCCTTTACTTCAACTTTTTCTTCTACACCCTTATCTTCTTTTATCTCTTCTATCTTTTCTCCCCCCCATAATTGAATTAATTTTAAAATTAGAATTTCAGTCAATAGAAGTGGTTCTCTTTCTCTTCTCAATTTCCCTTTATAATCAACAATATATTCAATCCCTTCAAAAACTTTTTCAATTTTTAAATTATCAAAACTTCTTGCCAGTGGAGTATCTATTTTTAATTTTTCAATATCAATTTTAGAAATAATTATATCCTTTATTTTTTTTACCATTCCTTCAAGAATCAATACAGGGTCTTTCCCTTGAGAAATAAGTTTATGTAAATTTTCTAAACTTTTTATATAATCCTTATTAAGTATATTTTCAAGTAGCATCTCTATATTCTTTTCCTCTGGCAATCCAAGCAAATATATAACATCTTCATATTTTATTTTTTGATCAGAAAAAATTGAAATCTGTTCAAGTAAACTTATCGCATCTCTTAATGACCCTTCACAAAAATCATAAATCTCTTCTATCGCTTTCTCTTCTATTTCAATCTTTTCTTTCTCACATATTTCAAGAATTTTATTTTTGACATCTTCAATTTTTAATGGTTTTAAATTAAATCTTTGACATCTTGAAATTATTGTTGGTGGAATTTTTTCAGGAGCAGTTGTTGCAAAGAAAAACTTTATATAAGGTGGTGGTTCTTCAAGTGTTTTTAGTAAAGCATTAAATGCCTCAGTTGTTAACATATGAACCTCATCAATTATATAAATTTTAAACCTTGATTTTGAAGGTAAAAGATTAACATTTTCTCTAATATTTCTTATCTCATCTATTCCTCTATTTGAAGCTCCATCAATTTCAAGAACATCAAGAGATGAACTATTTGTAATTTCTATACAATTATCACATTTATTACAGGGATTTTGAATTGGACCTTCAACACAGTTTAAACATTTAGCAAATATTCTTGCAATTGTTGTCTTCCCTGTCCCCCTTGGTCCAGCAAAAATATAGGCGTGTGCAATTTTTTTTAATTGGATTGACCTTTTTAAAACTTCAATTATTTCTTTCTGACCACAAACTTCTGCAAAAGATTGGGGCCTATATTTCCTTGCAAGTACAGTATACATTTCAATTATAATTTTACCATATTTTTATTAGCAATTAAATCTTTTTCTTT